>NZ_VPBA01000004.1:0-131934 GCF_013418945.1 Acinetobacter sp. YH12112
AGTGATGGGAGAGAATGTTCAAGAGTGGATTCTAAATGTTCAGATAAAGACATAAAAAAATGAGCGTATTTACATACACTCATTTTTACTACATTTTTCTAATATTTGCTTAACTGACTGGCATTACGCAATGTGCGGGCTTTTTCGTAGGATGATCTTAGGTCTTAAGCGACTTGTACCGGAATACAGTTGGCGGTGTGGCTCACGGTGTTGTCCGGGTTGGCATATACCAGACGTGGTTTATGCGCATTGGCTTCTACTTCAGTGAAATCACCGAAAGTCGCAATAATGATAATATCGCCGACATCTGCCTGATGTGCTGCGCCACCATTAACTGAAATGATGCCTGAATTGTCTTCACCACGAATCGCATAAGTGGTAAAGCGTTTGCCGTTGGTCACGTTCCAGACGTGAATTTCTTCGTATTCGCGAATGCCAGCTAAATCCATAAGTTTGCCATCAATTGCACATGAACCTTCATAATGAAGTTCCGCATGTGTCACGAAAGCACGGTGAATTTTGCATTTTAATAAACGAGATAGCATGGCTAGCGTCTCCTTAGTGGACCTAAGATCTTTATCTTATGGTTGAATCAATCACTGCGACCGAATCAGCCGACGAGCGCATTTTGCGCCCAATTTTGCCAGATGGCAAGCAGGATTGTTCAACAATTATTAGGTTATTCGTTGGGTTTATAGGCATTAATCTGGTTCATGGCTTGCTGAATCTCGCCATTGACCAGTAATTTCATGCGAGACAGCGCGTGACTGAGGGCATCGTCCATCAAGCCTTGTTCCTGGCTTGGGGCTTTGCTGAGCACATGACCGGAAACACGTTCTTTAGACCCCGGATGACCAATACCAATGCGTAAACGGTGGAAATTTGGACCGGTGTGTGGAACGATGTCACGTAAACCATTATGACCACCATGACCGCCGCCAGTTTTCAGGCGAATAATCCCCGGATTCATATCCAGTTCATCATGGGCAATCAGCATGGCTTCAGGTGCGATTTGATAGAATTTGGCGAAGGGCACAACACTTTGACCGGAACGGTTCATAAAGGTTGTTGGTAATAGCAGACGAACGTCCTGACCTTCAATATTACCGCGACCGCTGATGCCTTTGAATTTCGGATCAGCTTTTAAAGAGATGCCATATTGATCTGCAAGGCGTTCAACAAACCAGAAGCCTGCATTATGGCGGGTTTGGGCATACTCAGCACCTGGGTTGCCCAAACCAACAATCAGTGAAATATTTGACACTAATTTACACCATTAACACTTATGCGCGTTTGAAGTCAGCGTGCATTGGTGTGTTTTTAGCAGGGTGACGTTGTAACGCTTGGATTTTCACGTTTTCAACTTTGTCGCCTACTTTGATTTCTACAACTTCTTCAAAGAAAGCATTGCTTTCTAAAGCTTTTACAAGCTCACGAAGTTCTAAAGTTACTGCTACTGGCTCAGCGTCGCCACCATAAATGATAGCTGGAACTTGAGCAGCGTGACGAAGGCGGCGGCTCGCACCTTTCCCTTGGTTAGCTGCTTCACGCGCTTGAGCGTTTAATACGAAGTTTGCCATGATAGACATCCTATTTCAGGTTAAATAAACCAGACCTGCGACCGATCTGGTGATAGAAAGCCCTGCATAAAGCAGGGCTTTTGAAAATTTAGCGCACTATTATAGATAAGAGTCGAACATTGCGCTAATAGATTCTTCGTTGTTAATACGACGAATTGTTTCAGCAACCATGCTTGCGACTGAAACCTGACGAATCTTGCCAAGGTTTTGAGCTTCTTCTGATAATGGAATGGTGTCAGTAACAACCAGTTCATCAATCACAGAATTCTTTAAGTTCTCAATCGCTTTACCAGACAGCACCGGGTGAGTAGCATAAGCAACCACTTTACGCGCACCAAAAGTTTTGAGTGCATCTGCTGCTTTACACAGGGTACCTGCGGTATCGACCATGTCATCCACGATGACGCAGTCACGATCTTTCACATCACCAATCAAATGCATCACTTGTGATTCATTGGCTTTTTGACGACGTTTATCAATGATCGCAAGGTCGATATCCCCCATTTGCTTGGCAACAGCACGGGCACGTACGACACCACCCACGTCAGGTGAAACCACCATCAGGTTGTCGTGTGACTGCTGGCGTAAGTCAGCAAGCAGCGCTGGCGTACCGTAAATGTTGTCTACAGGAATATCGAAGAAACCTTGAATCTGGTCAGCGTGCAGGTCAATCATCACCACGCGGTCAATACCGACAGTGGTCAACATATCTGCAACCACTTTTGCAGTAATTGGCACACGGCTTGAACGAGGACGACGATCTTGACGGGCATAACCGAAATAAGGAATCACGGCAGTGATACGGCCAGCACTTGCACGACGCAATGCATCTGCCATCACCAGGATTTCCATCAGGTTATCATTGGTTGGGGCACAAGTAGGCTGAACGATGAAAACGTCTTTACCACGTACATTCTCGGTAATTTCTACAGCAATTTCACCGTCAGAAAATTGACCGACTGAGGCAGCACCTAAAGGAATGTGAAGATGGCTTACGACTTTTTGGGCGAATTGTGGATGCGCAGTTCCACTAAAAACGACAAGATTGGGCATGAAGCACCCTTGGCGGTTGGAATGTATGAAAATAGATGGCAGGGGTAGCTGGATTCGAACCAACGAATGGCGGGATCAAAACCCGCTGCCTTACCACTTGGCGATACCCCTAATGCGGCAGAACTTTAATATTTTTGCTGGTCGATGTCAAGGTAAATTAACAGCAGAACAGCAAACCAATGCTCTGTCTTTTTCGAGAAAATGGCAGGGGTAGCTGGATTCGAACCAACGAATGGCGGGATCAAAACCCGCTGCCTTACCACTTGGCGATACCCCTAAATTTGATGACTGTAAGATGGCAGGGGTAGCTGGATTCGAACCAACGGATGGCGGGATCAAAACCCGCTGCCTTACCACTTGGCGATACCCCTAATACAGTACATCTACAGGTGAAAAATGGCAGGGGTAGCTGGATTCGAACCAACGGATGGCGGGATCAAAACCCGCTGCCTTACCACTTGGCGATACCCCTATTCAACTTTGAAATGAATTAATGGTGATTCGGCTAAACTGTGGACCAGGTAAGCTTTACATGGTGCCTGAGCCAGAATCTCATCAATCTTCATTTCTGAAGTCACTTCAATAAAAACACAGGCACCTGTACCTGTAAGCTTGGCAACTCCGAACTGATCCAGATATTGCATGGCTTCATCGACTTCAGGATATAAGGCTCTGGCCAGTGGCTCAAAGTTGTTTCCGAAATCAGATGGCTTCAACTGATAGGCGCAAAATTTAGATGGCTTCGTATCTCTTGTCAACGTTTTTTGTGAAAAAAGCAGTTGAGTGCTGATAAAACAGTCAGGTTTTAGCACTATGTACTGTTTTTGTTCTAAGTCTATGAATGTTAAGTGTTCACCAATACCTTCTGCCCAGGCATTGCGGCCATGGACAAAAATCGGCACATCTGCGCCCAGTTGCACCCCTAAATCGGCCAGCTGCTCAGAATTGAGTCCACATTGCCACAGTTGGTTCAGCACAATGAGGGTGGTGGCGGCATTGGATGAGCCACCACCAAGTCCGGCACCCATAGGAATCTGTTTGTCCAGCCGGATTTTTAAACCGGTCGGCGCTTGGGCAAAAGGTTTTAAGATCTGCGCCGCCCGATAAATCAGGTTCTGTTCCAGATCGACTGAATTTAAACCGTCGATCTGAATCTCGGCTGTATCCAATGGCTCAAATTCAAGCCAGTCGTAGAGATCGATCAGCTGGAAAATGCTTTGCAGTTCATGATAGCCATTTTCACGGCGGCCAGTAATATGCAAAAACAGGTTCAGTTTGGCAGGTGAAGGAACACGAATCATGACAGCACAAAATTAACGGTTTTGGATCACCATTGTAATACGGTTCTCCTGACCGGATTCAAATGTTTGCTTTAAAATTAAACGGTTTGGCAAACGCGCCTGTTCGTTATAGCTTAAATCAACGGTCCAGCCATCTTCTAGAAACTGGGTTGGACGACGCTGGCTATCGTAAGCGACTTTGGCCTGTGTGGTGGCCGGACGTGCCTGCACCCAGTCAATGATATGACTGATTGGCGCTTGCCAGCCGGTGGCCCGCTGCAGCAGTTCTTCGGCTGTTGCTGCCTGAATAGTGCCGGTTTTGGCGCTATTCAGTGTGACTTGTCCCGGCTGGCCGGAAATCTGTGTTTTACCGACGCCTAAAATGCCGCTTAGTTCAATATCAAACTGTTCCTGCTGTTGCAGCCAGTTAAAAAAGGCGCTGCCTGACTGCTGTGGTGTGCGTACCCCGATTTTTCCTTGCAGATGAAACTGATTTTCTGCCTCAACCATTGGGCTTGCGGGTGTTTGCGGTTGGGTGAACTGCTGACAACCACCCAGCACCAGGGTGCTGACCGTGACAAGACTAAGACTGAGTTTGGAAATAAGTTGCATGCGTATTAACTCTGAGGGCTGTGTTGCGGTAACAATAACGAATGAAGCTGTTCTAATTGCGGATCATTTGGATATTTTTGTTGGAGTTGTTGTAAAACTTGACTAAATTTTGTCAAATTGCCCTGCATATACAGCGCCTTGGCATAACGGACCCCAATTTTGACTGTTGCACTTAAGGCAAAAGCCTTTTCCAGCACCTGGGCAGAGGTGTCAAAATCATTTTGCAGATAGCTGATCAGGCCTAAAGTATCCAGAATTGAGGCCTGTTCCGGGGCGAATTCCAGTGCCTGTTCCACATACTGGCGTGCTTCATCCAGCCGGCGGTTTTGCAGCGCCAGGGTATAGGCATAGGCATTTAAATAAGTCGGACTGTTCGGCTCGACCTGTAACAGCTTTTTCAGTAAACGATCCAGTTTGTCTTTGTCCTGATAAGGGTCTAGCAGCAACACTTCTGAATACAGCAGTTCCGGATCATCGGGTAAATTGCGGATGGCTTCATCCAGCAGTCTTAAGGCGGCAGTCTTGTTGTTCATGCGCTTTAGAATTTCCGCCTGAGCCTGATATAAAAAACTGGCGTGCTGCGGATAATTGACCCGTTCCTGGGTCAAAAAGCGTAAGGCTTCATGCTGGCGGCTTTGCTGGCTATAAATATTGATCATGCTGCGCCGCGAAACGGTATACAGGCTGCCATCGACCAGACGGTAATAGGCTTTGGCGGTTTCAAAATGCTGTTTACGCTCGGCATTGACCGCCAGATAGTAATAGGCTTCATTTTGATACTGGTTGGAATAACGCAACTCGACCAGATATTTCTCGGCCTTTTCATACTGCTTCAAGTCAATACTGGTCAGACCAGCCAGAAACAGGGCTTCATCTTCCTTTGGCCATTTTTCCAGCATCGCTTCCAGTTTGGTCAGGGCCAATTCCGGCTGATTGGTTTTTAACAGATATTTGGCTTCAGCCAGACGTACTTCCAGATTGTTTTTATGTTTGCGGCTGGATTTGGCATACCATTCCTGGGCAGCTTTCGAGTCTTGCAGCGCACTTAGCAGGCTGGCTTTGAGCAGGATATAACCGGTCACTTTCGGACGTTTGCGCAGCACCCGGTTGACCGTTTCCAGCGCTTCTTCTAACTGGCCATTCTGGGCTTTTAAACCGGCAATCAGAATCAGAATTGAGGGATTATCTTTTTCTTTGCTGGTGCGTAGTGCCTGAATCAGAAACTCACGATCTTCTGGCGACTCCGGGGCAATACCGGCCAGAATCTGTTCTAAATCGGCAGTGGCATCAATGGCCAGAATCTTGTCCAGGGTTTCAGCGGCCAGGTCATATTCATGCGCTTTCAGGGCAATATGCGCCAGATAAAACAGGGCTGGAACATCTTCCGGTTCTTGAATCACCCAGTGGGTGGCAATGTCCAAAGCTGCATTTAAGTCATTGTGTTCCAGTGCAATATTCAGTGCGCGCTGTTTAATACTGGTTGAATTACTTTTAATTGCCAGTACAGTATAGTTATGTAAGGCGGTGGCCACGTCATTTGAGGCGAGGGCAAATTCCGCCACCATGCTTTGTTTTATGGCATTCAGATTTGTAGGTGCATGGAAAAAATCTCCAGATGCTCTAATATGAGCACTAGAAGCCATGCTACCCACGAGTAAGATTGTGGTAGAATATTGCTTAATTGTCGCGCCGCTAAGCCGGCTGGTTGTTTGACGCAATTTTTCTTGATCCAAGTAATGCTTTTTATGACACCGTTATTGCACAATAGCATAAATTTAGCGAAATGATGATCTGATATGTCTTTCTTTGCATTGGGTGTCAACCATCAAACCGCCTCTGTAGAATTGCGTGAGCAAATTGCTTTTAACCCTGAAAAGTTAACTCAATTACTTGCCGAACAAAGCCAGAGCCACCTGTTAAATGACATGGTGGTGGTTTCTACATGTAACCGAACTGAAGTGTACGCCATGTCTGACCATGCAGACACGGTGCTGGGCTGGCTCGCCCAGGTAAATGGTCTGGATGTCAAACAACTACAAAATCACGTTTATCGCTATGAAAATGCGCAGGCTGTCACCCACTTAATGCGCGTTGCCAGCGGCCTCGATTCCTTAATGCTCGGTGAACCGCAGATTCTGGGGCAGGTCAAATCGGCCTTATCTTTGGCCAAAGATGCCCACACCGTTTCGCAAGATTTAAACCATATTTTTGAATACGCCTTTTATGCGGCCAAACGGGTGCGCTCTGAAACGGCAGTCGGCAGTCATGCGGTGTCTATGGGCTATGCGGTAGCGCAGTTGGCGCTACAGGTGTTTAGCCATCCGGACAAACTAACCGTGCTGGTGGTGGCGGCAGGTGAAATGAACAGCCTGGTGGCCAAACATCTGGCGGAAATGGGCGTGGCCAAGGTCATGATCTGTAACCGTACCCGCGCCCGTGCTGAAAATCTGGCCCAGGAAATTGCCCATCGGGTAGAAGTTGAAATTATTGAATTTGAACAGCTGGCAGAACATTTGCATCGCGCCGATGTGATTTCCAGCTGTACCGGCAGCCTGCATCAGGTGATTGGCTATAAAGAAGTCAAAGCCGCGCTGAAAAAGCGTCGTTACCAGCAGATGTTGCTGGTCGATCTGGCTGTTCCGCGTGATATCGACCCGAAAGTCGAATCACTAGATGGTGTGTATTTATACGGTGTCGATGACCTGCAAAGCGTGATTGATGAGAATCTGGCACAGCGTCGTCAGGCCGCGGTAGAAGCCGAGGTGATGGTGAATCAGTTGGCGACCGAACTGGTAACCCAGCAAAAGGTCAAAAGTGCCGGCAGTACCATTCAGGCTTATCGTGAGCAGGGTGAAACGTTACGTCAGGAAGAACTGCAACTGGCGATGGCGCGAATTGCCAAAGGTGAAAATGCGGCACAGGTGTTACAGGAATTTTCTTACCGTTTGACCCAGAAATTGCTGCATCCCACCTCGATTGTGCTGCGTCAGGCGGCCAAAGCCGAAGATCCGGAATACTTTGAAATGCTGCAAAGCGAACTGCAGCAGGTCAGTGCCAAACGGCGTAAATCTAAACGCTAAGCCATTGTGATGGTTCAGCGTGGTGTTTAACGCCGCTTATTCTTCAAGTAAAGTCAGGGAACGTTTTTTATCAATCTGATAAATCTGATGTTTCAGATTACGCATTTCTTCAATACTGCTAAATTTCTTCGAGCGGATTTTTTGCTGCAAGAAGTGGTATTGCAGTTTAATGGAAAAATCTTCGGCCAGCTTGTCAGCTTTCTCTGGCGAAGTGGTGTAATCGCCGACATTGGCTTGCTGTAAAATGCGCTGTAATTCGTAGTGATAAGCAGCACAGGCGCCTAGCACATAGTATTTGGCCAGTTCTGGATCATCCGGTAATTCATCAAAAATTCCGTTAAAGATTTGCAGGATTTTGGCCAGTAACTGATCGGCCGGAATCAGTGCGCGTAACGGTTCAAAATGAATATATAAATACGGATGGTTGATCAGAATCGCCACCACATATTCTTCGGCATCAACCTTGGTGCTAAAGCTGAGTGAGGCATCATTATTGGTATGTGGCTGCCATTTGCGGTTAAAGCCGAGTTTTTCCCGGAAAAACTGTTGCAGCAGATAACGGTAAGAGCCGGTTTTCGGTAACAGTTCAGTCAGCTGTTTTAACTCGCCCATCACCTGACTTTTGCCTTCCGGTTTGCTGATATCATGGTTTTGACTTAAATGCGCAAACACAAAATCAGACAGTAGCGGCGCCTGATCGAGCAGGCGGCGGAAATTTTCAATGCCTTCACGGCGGATCAGCGAGTCTGGGTCATGATCATCCGGCAGCACAAAAAACTTCAGTTCACGGCCATCATTCAGCAGGGGCAGGGCAATTTCCAGCGTACGTCGTGCTGCTTTCTGACCTGCGGCATCACCATCAAAGGCAATGGTAATGCGTGAGTTCTGCTTAAACAGAATATTCAGGTGTTCGGTATTACTGGCAGTCCCCAGCGTTGCCACGGCGCCATAAATGCCATATTGCTGCAGCGCAATCACATCCATATAGCCTTCCACCATCAGCCAGTCCTGGGCTTTCTGCTTGCGGCCTTCGTATAGGCCATACAGCAGCTGGTTTTTGTGGAAGACTTCAGAATCGGGCGAGTTGATATATTTCGGCTTGATCTCGTCATTGAGCGCACGGCCGCCAAAACCAACCACACGCCCTTTATGATCACGGATCGGGAAAATCACCCGGTCACGTAGCAGGTCAAAATCGCGGCCGGAATCACTGGTACGAATCAGCCCCAGCAGTTTTAAACCTTCAATATCTTGCGGAAAGGCTTTTTCCAGATGTTGCCAGTCTTCCGGTGCATAACCCAAACGCCAGAACTGGATGGTCTGTGCGCTTAAACCGCGCTGGCGAAAATATTGCTGTGCCGACTGGCTGTGCGGTAACTGCTGTTCATAAAACTGCGCCACATTTTCCAGCAGATCAAACAGGTTGCCTTCCTGTATCGGCTCCTGATCAAAATCCGGATATTGTTCAAAACCGGCAAAGGGATCATCTGCTGGCTGGAACTGCTCAAAAGGATCAAAATGTGCAGCAGGGACTTGATCAGTTTCGGTCGGTGTGGGTGTTGCTGGCGCGGGTGCGGTTTTGGCCGGTGGCGCCGGCTTTTTGGCCTCACGCTTATAGACCAGTTTTTTGCTGTCCTGATTGTCTTTTGGCAGCTCGATACCGGTCTGACTGGCCAGATCTTTCATGACATCGACAAAGTTACGGCTGTCGATATCCATTAAAAAGCGAATTGCATTGCCGTTGGCCTGACAGCCAAAGCAGTGATAATACTGTTTGTCGCGATAAACGTGGAAAGACGGGGTTTTTTCCTGATGAAATGGACAACAGCCCGAATAGGTCCGCCCGGTTTTTTTCAGTTTCACGCGCTGACCAATCAGATCGACAATGTCGGTCCGATCCAGAATCTGATCAATCGTGTGTTGAGGAATAGCCATACTGTTTTTATCGGGTCGGTTAAGCGGTAGGTCGAACAGATCGACAGGGTATAGAGATTACAGTGTATTGTTTCCTTTCTATCCGGTTTTGCGTGTTCAGGCAAGTGGCCAAGATAAAAGGGCAAGTATAGTAACGTATGCTTTATATTTTGCAAAATTGAAAAACAGGTTAAAAGCTCTATCCTTACTCGCTATTTTTCAAAGCTGTACTTATGTTAGGACAATAAAAGGAAGAGACAAATTTTATTTTAAGTGTGTTGGGCCTCTATTTTCATTCGGCCTGTTAAGGGCTTTGTATGGAGAATTTCCTACTTTGGAAAGACCCAAAGTAGGCAAAAGTCTTTGTTCCCCATACACAACATCCTTGTTGTGATGGGGAACGTGTGGCATCCCTGCCACATCCGCGTATCCAATGGAATGTTTAAATCAAATTTAAGACAGTCATGGATGTTAATTATGTTTACTCGGCCGCTTCACTGTTTTCCTGTTTTTCAGGACGGTCCAGCAAACCAAAACTTAAACGGTTGGTCCAGCTACGTGGTTCTTCCTGCTGGTTGGCCAGTTTTTGCTGCTGTTCGGTGGTGGCCTGTGCTTCACGACCAAAAATACCTAAAGTCGCATGGTTCAACCAGCTACCTTCATTCCGTGCAGCACGCAGGTTTACAGAGCCATCGGCTTTAACCAGATTTGGATAGTTCAGTTTTAACAGGTCAATATACTGTTGTGCAGTGGCACGGTCACCCAGTTGGGTATAACCATAGGCTGCGGTGGCAATTGCTTCCGGAATCTGTGGGGTTTGCGGATAGTGCTCGATTACCCAGAGTGAACGTTCCACCGCGGCGACCCAGGCCTTACGTTTAATATTAAAACGTGCCGCATTCATTTCCGCTTCTGCCAGCTCTTGCCCGATAAACTGCATACGTTGTGCAGCATCCACAGCATAGGTGCTTGATGGATAACGGCGAATGAAATCGACAAAGTTCTGATAAGCCACTTTTAAATAGCTGACATCACGATGCGCCTGTTTTAACGAGGTATAACGGATTAAACCATCATAGTTCTGTTCCATATTGGCCACGCCGCGCACATAGTAGGCATAGTCAGCATTTGGATGCTGCGGGTTCATCCGGATAAAACGGTCGGCCAGTGCGACTGCACCTTCATAATCTTTTTGCTGGAATTTTGCATACAGCAGCTCAAGTTGTGCCTGCTGGGCATATTCACCGGTAGGATAATAGGTTTCTAATGCTTCAAGATGCTGGATAGCATCGGTATATTGCCCGCGTTCCAGTGCTCGTTCTGCTTTTTGAATATAAACTTGTTCGCTAGATTGCGGACCTGTATCGACCACTTCTTTTTTTGGATTACTGCTACAGCCCACGATTGCAGATGCAACGCCAAGTGAAAGAGCTAGCATGGTAATTTTATAACGTGGTAGCGACATAAAAATTCCTCTGTTATTACGGGCAATGAGCTACAATTGCGCTATTAAACCACTTTTGTCTGAATGATCAAATGTCTCAAGCACAATCTTCCAATTCCAACATCCCTGAAACTGACTTCAATTTACTTGATGATTCTGAGGATGCAGATAATCATACTTCAGACCCAACTGCAACACGTTTATCGTTGCAATTTCAACTGGATGAAAGCTATCTGGGGCAACGTATCGACCAGGTTGCAGCCCTCATCTGGAGTGATTTTTCACGTGAAAAACTGAAACAGTGGCTAAAAGATGGTCATTTGTTGGTGAATGGTAACACTGTCAAACCAAAGTACAAGTGCGAAGGCAATGAACTGTTAAGTTTAAATGTTGAACTTGAAGCACAGACCAACAGTCAGCCTGAAAATATCCCTCTCGATATTGTCTATGAAGATGATGATATTTTAGTGATTAATAAACCGGTTGGCATGGTGGTGCATCCTGGTGCGGGCAATATTACCGGCACACTGGTCAATGCCTTGCTGTTCCATTATCCAAAATCGGCAGAATTGTCACGTGCCGGGCTGGTACATCGTATTGATAAAGACACCAGCGGTTTGCTGGTGGTGGCGAAAAATCTGGAAGCGCAGTTTGACCTGAGCAAGCAGCTGGCCAACAAGTCGGTATACCGGATTTATGATGTGGTGGTGTATGGCAATATTATTGCCGGTGGCACCATTGATGAGCCGATCAAGCGCCATCCGGTGGACCGGATTAAAATGACGGTATTGCCGGGCGGGAAAGATGCCGTGACGCACTATAACGTGAAAGAGCGTTTCCAGCATTTCACCCGGGTTCAGGCGCGTCTGGAAACCGGCCGTACCCATCAGATCCGGGTTCATTTTAGCTATATCGGTCATGGTTTGATTGGCGATCCGGTGTATATGCCACGTGTGCGTGTGCCGGCTGGAGCCTCCGAGCTGCTCAATGAAACCTTGCGCGGTTTTAAACGTCAGGCACTGCACGCGGCCAAACTGGGGCTTGTGCATCCACGTACCAAACAGGACATGATGTTTGAAGCGCCGTGGCCGGAAGATTTCAGCCAGCTGGTGGATGTGTTGCGTAGCGAAAACGCTGCCTATTAAACCGTTCTGCGGCGTTGAGAAAGTATGATCTCAACGCCGCTTTTAAGTGAACACAGGAGCTGAGATGCAATTTATTCAGGGATTACCGGCACAGGTTTATGTGGCGCAAACGCGGATTCAGCATCAGCAGGCCTTGCCAGCGCAAGTACCGGAACTGGCCGGTTTTAACCTGGCCTTGCATGTGCAGGATGCAGCGGAACGGGTGCAGCAGCATCGTATGCTGTTACTGGAACAGCTGGCCGAATACGGTGTTAATACAATCAGCTGGATGAACCAGACTCACAGCACCTTGTGTCATGTGATAAATGATGAGCTGCATTTTAATGCACCGGAAGGCGATGGACTGGTCACGCAGCGCAAAGGCCATGCCTTAATGATGATGACCGCCGACTGCCTGCCCATTGTGCTGGGCAATCAGGATGGCACTGAAGTGGCCAATTTACATGCCGGCTGGAAAGGTCTGGCACAGGGTATTGTTGAAAATACCATTGCCGCCATGCAGCACCCACCGACCTGGGCCTGGTTAGGCGCGGCCATTAGCCAGCCGTGTTTTGAGGTAGGGGCCGAAGTAAAGCAGGTATTTTGTGAGAAATATCCCGCATTAAGCAGCGCCTTTCAGGCAGGGAAACAGGCCGGAAAATTCTATGCCGATTTATATGCGATTGCCCGCTATATCCTGACCGAGCAGGGGGTAACCACCATTTTAGGTGGTGATCAGTGTACCTATCGGCAGGCCGAGGAGTATTATTCTTATCGTCGTCAGGCCAAAACCGGACGCATGGCAACATTCGTTTTTATCGCTGATCAATGCTAAACTTGACTGAATTATTGGGTTTTTAAAGTTTCCATGTCTGTTACTGATCAAACATCTGTGTCGCAAGTAAAAGTCTGTGTTGTGTATCATAGTCCCTATGGCCATACCGCCAAGGTGGCACAGCATATTGTGCAGGGCGCCGAAAAAGCCGGAGCTGAAGTACATTTAATGGCAGTGAGCGAGGTCGATTGGGATGTGCTGGATCAGAGCGATATTCTGGTCATGGGCTGTCCAACCTATATGGGCAGTCTGACTTCGGCACTGAAACAGTTTATGGAACAATCTTCAAAACGCTGGCTGGCGCGAAGCTGGCAGGGCAAAATTGCTGCTGGCTTTACCAATGGCGGCGGTTTAAGCGGTGACAAGCTGGCGGTGTTACAGCAGATCAATTTATTTGCCATGCAGCATGGCATGTTATGGTCGGGCTTGCCGTTTATGCCGACTGGCCGTAGCCCGCATGATATTAACCGGATGTCGAGCTTTCTGGGCCTAATGACCCAGTCTGACAATGCCAGCGTTGAGGTCACCCCGCCAGAAGGTGACCTGGAAACAGCGGTGAAGTTTGGCGCTTATCTGGTGGGCTTAAAACAGAACTCAGCCTGATTTTCGATGATGCAATAAAACATGCCTCCCATGTTGGAGGCATTTTTACATCAAGCACTTGTGTTCAAACGTGCTTATTTATGCATTAAACGGGCTTTATCACGCTGCCAGTCGCGGTCTTTTTCAGTGGCACGTTTATCATGCAGCTGTTTCCCTTTCACCAGGGCAATTTCCAGTTTGGCCAGTGGACCTTTCCAGTAACAGACCAGCGGCACACAGGAATAACCTTTCTGGTTCACCGCACCGAGCAGTTTGGCAATTTCTTTGCGGTTCAATAACAGCTTGCGGGTACGGGTCGCTTCAGGCACCACATGGGTCGAAGCCGACAGTAAAGGTTGAATTTGGGCGCCAAATAAGAAGGCTTCACCATTTTTAAAGGTGATATAGCTTTCGGTCAGGCTCATACGACCGGCACGCAAAGACTTGACTTCCCAGCCTTGCAGGGACAGTCCGGCTTCAAATTTTTCTTCAATAAAATAATCGTGGCGTGCACGTTTGTTCTGTGCAATCGTGCCACTGGTATTTTTTTTAACTACAGTTGCTTTCGCCATAATGAGTCACTTCCAACGTTAGGCCTATTGTGCCCCAAACACAGGCATGCTGACAATTCCAAAATCAGCACTGAATTACAGCACTATCGCAGGATTTTTGTGAAATTGGCCGAGTTTATTCACCAATAAATCAAGTTTTTGCTAAAATATGGCTCTACAAAACCAACTAGAGTAAAAATGGATGTCTAAAACTCGCGTGATTTATCCGGGGACCTTTGATCCAATCACCAATGGTCATATCGATTTAGTAACACGGGCGGCCAGAATGTTTGATGAAGTGGTGGTCGCAATTGCCATTGGTCATCATAAAAATCCGGTGTTTACTCTAGATGAGCGGGTAGAACTGGCCAAAACCTCACTCAGCCATTTACCCAATGTGGAATTTGTCGGCTTTGATGGCCTGCTGGTGAATTTCTTCCGCGAACAGCAGGCCACGGCGGTACTGCGTGGTTTACGTGCAGTGTCTGACTTTGAATACGAGTTTCAGCTGGCCAATATGAACCGTCAGCTGGATACCAATTTTGAAGCGGTATTTTTAACGCCGTCAGAGCAATATTCGTTTATTTCATCCACGCTGGTGCGTGAAATTGCGCGTTTAAAAGGAGATGTGACCAAGTTTGTACCGCAAACCGTGGTCGAAGCCTTTGAACGCAAACATCAACAAGGTTGGTAGCGTGTCTTTATATATTACCGATGAATGCATTAACTGCGATGTCTGTGAACCTGTGTGCCCGAATGAGGCTATTTTCATGGGCGAGCTGATTTATGAAATCAACCCGGCGCTGTGTACCGAATGTGTCGGGCATCATGATAAACCGCAGTGTCAGTTATTCTGTCCGGTGGACTGTATTCCGCATGATCCCCATCATGTCGAAACCCAGGAACAATTGCTGGAAAAGTATCAAAAACTGATTGATCAAAAAAGCACGAGCAATTAGTGCATTTATTTGTTAAGATGCGCCCTCGAAGTGAACCAGACGATCGCTGCTGTGGAGGTCTCCGTGACTAAAGCAGGGGAGGAAAGTCCGGGCTTCATAGGGCAGGGTGCCAGGTAACGCCTGGGCGGCGTGAGCCGACGGAAAGTGCAGCAGAGAGTAGACCGCCTTCATTCAGGTTTCTTTTTCGGAAGAAATCGAAGGTAAGGGTGAAAGGGTGCGGTAAGAGCGCACCGCATGACTGGTAACAGTTCATGGCATGGTAAACCCCACCAGAAGCAAGACCAAATAGGAATCCTGAGGTACGGCCCGTACTGGATTCGGGTAGGTCGCTTGAGCGTATGAGTGATTGTACGCCTAGAGGAATGATCGTTCTCGACAGAACCCGGCTTATCGGTTCACTTCACCAAATTTTGTACAATTAGCCTGTAGAAGGGCTTGACGTTATAAACATTACAGCAGATAATGCGCGCACAGTTTACGGCTATGTAGCTCAGTTGGTTAGAGCACCGCACTCATAATGCGGGGGTCACAAGTTCAAGTCTCGTCATAGCCACCATTTTTAAAGATCACATCCTTATGTGATCTTTTTTTTTGTCTTTAAAATCTGTGCTCGCAGTTGAGCTGCTGCACATCCAGCTTCAGCGTCTGCTGTAGCTGTTGAATCTGTTGCCAGCGTTGCTGCTGGTCGGCATAGACAAAAATTTTCTCATCGACCTGATCCAGTTTGGACACAGCAATTTTTTGTGCAGCACAATAACGGCCTTCATAGCGTTCCTGTGCAAGCGCCTGTTGTGCTTCAGGACTTAGGCGATCTGCGGTTAAAATCTTCTGCTGGCCTTTGGCATACTCGACCAGAATGCGTTTTTGCGGAATGGTGAACCAGAGATGACCATTAATAAATTCTGCGACATCGCGGCGTACCCCGTTATAGTCCACCATGAGTGGGGCAACCAGCTGACAGCCCGATAATGTCGCAACTAGCAGACTACTGATCCATATTTTTAACTGCATTGTGTTCAAGTGATTGATCCTGGAAAGTTTCATCATAGTCAGCGAAAGGGTTTGACCCAAGTAAAAAATTGCAAATCCGGTTAAAAATTAATAAAAACGTCATGTTTTGCTTAAACAGTGTTCATTTGAGTAGATAAATATCTTGACGATAAAGTCCGAACTTTAGATAATGCGCACACAGTTTACGGCTATGTAGCTCAGTTGGTTAGAGCACCGCACTCATAATGCGGGGGTCACAGGTTCAAGTCCCGTCATAGCCACCATTTTAAAAGACCAAGCTCTCAGCTTGGTCTCTTTTTTTGTCTGTTCAAAAAGTCCAAAAAAATGTTGTGCAAACTCTCCGCGCAATTTAGATACCAGCGATGAATAAAATGCTGGCTTAGGAATTCAGCTGTTGCTGTACCCAGCTTAAGAATTCCTGTTTATGCGCAAGGGCCGGCGCTTTAGAACCATCAATCACTTTAGGCTTGCCATTAAATTATACCTTTAAACAGATAAGACTGCCCAGCTTCAAACTCGATACTGCCTGTATCATGGATTTCGGCGAAAAACGCGTTCAGGCGCTCATACTGGCTATAGCAATGAAAATGCGGACGTTCATTAAATAATGATAAATCTGTTCTAAAGTCTGCAGGGTATTTCTTAGTGTCATATGAAATCCATTGCATCCAATTTTAGCTCATGCATATCTTGAACATAGGGTTAAACATAGACCGTTGTCTATCTGTTTTTAGTCAACCTAGACGATTCATTGATATTGGTTTTTTTGAATGACGTAGAACTCAAAAATATAGGATCGGTTTAGATGGCAGGGGAAGATGCGTATTCTAAGTAGCCTCATTCCAGCGGACAATAAAAAACCCCAAGACTGGCTTGAGGTTTTTAGGATGGATCAGATCAGGAGCTTATAGGCCCGGTTTCCAGCCATTGACTAATGGATAACGGCGTTCACGGCTAAAAGAACGTGATGTAATGCGCGGACCAATTGCGCCCTGACGGCGTTTGTATTCATTGCGGTCAACCAGACGCACCACTTTTTCAACCACAGCCTGATCAAAGCCTTTGGCAATAATATCGTCCTGGCTCAGGTCTTCTTCAATATAGGCATACAGGATCGCATCTAGCACATCATACGGTGGCAAAGAGTCCTGATCTTTCTGGTCCGGGCTCAGTTCAGCTGATGGCGGACGGCTAATTACACGCTCCGGAATCACCGGCTGTTCGCTTATACTGTTCCGGTATTTGGCCAGTTCAAACACGATGGTTTTGTAGACATCTTTGAGAACTGCATAACCACCAACCATATCGCCATACAGGGTGCAGTAACCGACTGACAGTTCAGATTTGTTACCAGTCGACAGGACCAGGTTGCCAAATTTATTGGATAAGCCCATTAGCAACGTACCGCGGGCACGGGCCTGCAGGTTTTCTTCGGTGGTATCAACCGGGCTATTGCCAAAGAATGGATACAGGGTTTGCATAAAGCTGTTCACAATCGAGTGAATTTCGGCAATGCCAAAGGTCACACCCATGGTTTTGGCTTGCTGTGCAGCATCTTCTACACTAATTTGCGCGGTATAGGTATACGGCATCATCACCGCTTGTACTTTGTCTGCACCCAGGGCATCAACCGCAATGGCCAAGGTTAGTGCAGAGTCAATCCCGCCAGATAAACCCAGAATCACGCCTGGGAAACCTGAACGTTGTACATAGTCACGTGTTGCCAGCACCAGACCCTGATAAATTTCAGCCATGGTGTCGAGGGCTGCCGCCTGTTCGCCCGTTTTATAGCGCTGCTGTTCGGCTTCATACTCCACCACAAACAGGCCTTCCTGATAGGTTGGCGCACGTAAAGCAAGTTCACCGTCTTTGCTGATCAGGAAGCTGGTGCCATCAAAGATCAGATCATCCTGACCACCAACCTGATTGACATAGGCCAGGTTCAGATTCAGCTGTTTGGCCAGCGCAGTCATGGTATCAATACGGTGCTGTGGTTTACCAACTTCGTATGGCGATGAATTCAGCACCAGCACGGTTTCTACATTCAGCTGGGCCAGTTGCTGTACAGTGGCTAAAGACCAGACATCTTCACAAATCAGTACGCCAAATTTATGCCCCAAGTATTCAAAGACCAGATGTTGATGACCTTCGTTAAAATAACGTTTTTCATCAAACACGCCGTAGTTCGGTAAATTCTGTTTGTTATAAATACCCAGAATCTGGCCATCTTTCATTACCGCAGCCGAGTTATAACGCTGGCCATCTTCAGTTTCATTGACAAAACCAAATACCACGACGATGTCTTTAATCTGGCTGAGCTGTTCAAACGCTTTTTGCGTGCGTTTTTTGAGGCTTGGGCGTAACAGCAAATCTTCTGCTGGATAACCAATCAGAGAAAGCTCTGGGAAAATGATCAGGTCAGCCTGTTGTTTTTTCGCTTCATTTGCTTGTTCAAGCATTTTTTGCGCATTTGCTTCGAGATTGCCAATGTATGGAGAGAACTGTGCAAGGGCAATTTTAAAAGATTTCATTAATTTACGTCCTATTCCTATAGGGTTTTGAATACACGGGCTGCCGCTTGTAATTATGGTGATCGGGCAGCGGTGCATTCTGATACTAAAAAGTACTGCCGACTGGCTCAAGTATAAAAAGTAATACGCATACGACTTGATAAAATCTTATTTTGCAATGCAAAAAATCAGACGGGTTTATTTTATCTTAAATTAATTCAGATGCTAGAGCATATTCAGGATAATTGCATAGTAGCGGCAATTCGCGCCGTGAGAGAAGGCGCATAATGCTTTATTTAGTAAGCTTGAGTAACAAAAGCATGGGTTTGGTGAATCAGGCCTGATGGCACAAAAAACCGGCAGCTTGCAACATGAAAGCGCTATTGCAGCGCAGTTTAGGCCGGTGGATGCAGAATAATATTGTCAATCTTGTTTAAAAAAATATCGCGGGCAATATCGCCTTGCTGTTCAATGTTGTAGGCAAAAAACGGCTTACCGGGAATTAGCTGGTAACGGTAGGGATTATACCGCCCGGCAGACAGATAAAAAGCGGTTTGCAGCAGCGCACCTTTCAGCAGCACATTAATCTGCTGCTGATGCTGGTAAATATGTGTCATTTCATGAATCAGCACCGCCTGAAAGGCAAGCGGTGCCTGGCTATAATCTTCCCGGTACAATGGATCACGCACATGAATATAACCTTGCGGCGCCATCAGAATATGCGCCGGTTGCCAGGGCAAATAAGGATGATTCATGATGCTGACCCGGCTGTAATCAATCAGCTGCCCGAA
Organism: Acinetobacter sp. YH12112; assembly: GCF_013418945.1. Taxonomy (NCBI): domain Bacteria; kingdom Pseudomonadati; phylum Pseudomonadota; class Gammaproteobacteria; order Moraxellales; family Moraxellaceae; genus Acinetobacter; species Acinetobacter sp. YH12112. The sequence continues at coordinate 19,327 of NZ_VPBA01000004.1, forward strand.
TACGCGCTGGCACAACGCAATTTCGCCCGGGGTTAAAGCCCGGCAGCGAAACTGCTCCAGTTTAAGCAGGCGCAGTAGCAGCGGTAACAGTTTCAATAACAGCATGGTGAAAGATCAGGTCGGGCCATTCAATTTTCCCAGTTATAACAAAACTGGCAGGCAGATATGTAGCAAAAATTTCATCTGCGGTGGCTTGCCGGTTTTTCTTCATTTCCGCAAACCGTTACAATGCAGTTTTTCGCGCAGGTTCAGGTATTCGATGAAAGCACGTATTCATACACTTATTTCGCAAATGTCCCAGCAGATGTATGAACGTGAACAGGTGATCGCACAAACCTTGCTGGCCGCTGTGGCCGGCAGTCATACCTTTTTATACGGCTTGCCGGGCACGGCCAAAAGCCTGATTTCCAGACGGGTTGCAGCCGCTTTTGAGGTCTATGCCTATTTTGAATATTTGATGAACCGCTTTAGTACCCCGGAAGAAATTTTTGGCCCGGTGTCAATTAAAGCCTTAAAAGAAGATCACTATATCCGTAAAACCGAGCATTATCTGCCCTGTGCCGATTTTGCTTTTCTGGATGAAATCTGGAAGGCCAGCCCGGCCATTTTAAATACCTTGCTGACTTTGGTGAATGAAAAAGTCTTTAAAAATGGCGAGCAGCTGCAGCAGGTGCCCTTAAGTGTGCTGATTGGTGCATCCAATGAAATTCCTGAACCGAATCAGGGACTGGATGCGCTGTATGACCGTTTTATTTTGCGTCTGGTGGTCGAACCCATTCAGCAGGCCGGCAATTTTCATCAGCTGCTACAAGCCAAACCGGGCAGTGCTCATTTGCAGATGGATGAACCGCTTAAAATTACCCAGGCCGAACTGGCCGAATGGCGCGAACAGATTCATGAAATTGAGCTGCCGGCTTTGGTATTCCAGGTGATTGATCTGATTCGCCAGTATTTACAGCAGCATGTCGATGGCCTGTCGGTCTATATTTCCGACCGGCGCTGGCAACGTGTGGCTTATCTGCTTAAAGCTGCGGCATTTTTAAATGGCCGCTCACAGGTCTTGGTCAGTGATTTGTATCTCTTGAAATCCTGCCTGTGGAATCAGCTGGAAGATATTCCGGAGATGCACAAGCTGATTGATCAGGCCATTCTGGAGATAGGCTTGCACGCCGATTTGCAATTGGAGTCACTAATTCAGCGCAAAGACGAGCTGGAACAGCAGATGCTGAACGCCTTTTACTATACCGATGATGTCTATGAAAGCTATCTGATTCAGGACAAGGAATACTTAAGAGCAGTGACTCACCTGGATCATCATTATCAGGATAAAGTGCTGTATCTGTTATTAAATAAAATGGACAGCAAACAGGATTTCTTTGCTGTGGATGCTTCCGGTGAGGAAATTCGCGGCATCGTGTGTAACTTTAATGGCGGCCGGGTCTGTACCTTAAAAGGCGGCTATTATGGGCTGGAAGAAGTGGTCACACCGTATATTAAATACCCGAAAGGCAGCGCACGCCGTGTCATTGATGAAAAGTTGGTGCAGCAGTTGCGGGGAGAGCTTGCCCAGCTACAAAATGCACTGAGCGAAGATTTAGCCCTGTTACAGCAGCGTTTTGATGCCCAGTCAGCACATTTTGCTTCAGTCTTTGTTGCCGCCGCCGACAGTGCCCAGTTACAACAGCATGTGCAGCAGCAGTTACAGCGCTATCAGTTGCAACTGCAAGACTGCGCGCGGCTGGAACAGCTATGTCAAGGCTAGACCTGCAGCAGCATCAGCGTCAGCATACAGCGTTAGAGCAGTTGACCGGACAGCTGTATCAGGAGCTGGCCGATTCCTCCTTAAAACACTGGCTGGATGATCAGAAAGTCAGTCAGCATCTGGATGATAAAGTCCGGGCCTGGGCCTATCAGGCCAAATCCAGTCTCGATCAGCAGCATCCTTATAGGGAAGTGCAGCAGCAACTGGAACACTGGCTGGCGCAGCCCTCCATCAATAGCGCCGAGTTTCAGCAGATGCAGGTGCAATATCAGGATTTTCAGGCTCAGCTGGGGCTGCCTGATTTAAGCCCGTTTTGGACTCAAAGCGCTACTTTCTCTGCCGGACAGCGCGAGCTACAGGCACAGTTATTAACAGAAAAATGGCAACGTAAACTGACCGAAGCCATTGCTCATTGGGAATTTGAGCAGCTGGCCTTGCAGCGGGATGCTTTTCTGGATGAGATTCGCGATTTTCTTAGCCAGATGCAGCGACTGGCCAAATACAAAGATGCCACCGGCATCGAAACCGGTATTTTTATTGACTATTCCAGAGGCCAGTTACAACCACAGGATATCCAGCAGTTTGAGCAATGGGCCAGCTATCTGCAGGAGGATCGTGAGCTGCAAGCCTTGTGCCAGAAAATCGGTTCTGCCCAGCCTGCACATTATCCGCGCCAGGCCGTGCAGCAGCATCGGCCAGAGCAGGAGCTGGAATTGCTGGAGCAGCACTGGCATGAAGAAATTACCGGTATTCAGCTGGCGCAGGATTTGAATCTGGCGCTGCCGAGCGAGCTGGCCTTACTGGCCGATCCCGATCTGGCGCTTTTATTTGACCTGAAATATCTGGAATCTAACCTGATGAGCTTTAACCTGCAAGGTCAGCACAGCAGTCGGGTAATTCAGGATCAAACAGTACGGCACAAGCGTCTGGGGCAAAAAGGCCCGATGATTTTGTGTCTGGACACCAGCGGTTCCATGCACGGCCAGCCGGAGCTGATTGCCAAAGCCATGAGTCTGTATCTGGCAATTCAGGCCATGAAAGCCAAACGCCCGATGTATTTAATTAACTTCTCGACCCAGCTGACCAGCCTGAATTTACTCGAAGGCTATTCGCTGGATGATCTGATTCACTTTCTTAGCCAGTCTTTTCATGGCGGCACCGATGTTATTCCCGCCATCGAACATGCCCTGTCGATGCTGGCCCAGCCAAATTTTCACAATGCCGATGTGCTGGTGGTGTCCGATTTCATCATGGGGCAGTTACCGACAGAACTGATGGCCCAAGTCGAGCAGCAGAAACAGCAGGGCACCGGTTTTTATGCGGTAGCGATTGGTAACTTCCGTTTTGAACATCTGAATCAGGGCCTGTTCGATCATCAGTGGATTTATCAGTCCAAAGAACGCAAAGTGCGTTATCTGCCCAGTAGTCGCAGTGACAGAGTGCCCGAATAGGCGCTGACCTCAATTGACAAGGAAATGAGCTCTGCGGAAAAAAGTGTGAGCAAATTGTCAGACAATATTTTTTAAAGTCACGATTTGCCAATTTTATGACGATTTTGGTAACTGGTTTCAATGCAGGGCTGGCTTAGTTTTGGTCTCATTCAGGTCGATGACCACGGTGTCTTGACCTGGCTCAAATGGACAAAACAAAGAGAATAGCCATGCAGATTGCTCAGTTTTTACCTCAGCCTGTTCGCCATTTTTTCAGCGCGACACCTTTTGATGCCGAGAAACAGTCGGCTGCCCTCCCAATCCGGCATATGAAATTCGACTTTAAGGCCGAAGAAATAGATCCCAAATTTTACTTGAATGCCGAACTGGCCAGTGCCTATTTTGCCTCGCTGTCGATTTTCCTGACCTATGGCGAAGATCTGGTGATTGACACCGCGCGTTATCATCGTGAGCTGTTAAATGATCCCGTGCTAAAACAGCGGGTCACCTCCCTAATTGGCCAGGAGGCGCTACATTCCAGATTGCATGAAGAGCTGAATGATGCCTTTCGGGATGCCGATCTGCCGGTTGAGCTGTTCCGTTCCTGGGCCAGATTTGTCTTTGATCACGGCTTTAACCGTTTGCCACAGCCGATGAAACTGTCGCTGATGGCTGGCATTGAACATTTCACCGCGGTGCTGGCCGAGTACATGATGAATCATGAGGAAATTTTCTTCCAGTCGCATGATGAAAAGCAGCGTGCCATCTGGATGTGGCACATGCTGGAAGAATCGGAACACAAAGACATTGCCTATGATGTGTTCCAGTCTTTATCCAACAGTTATGGCTTGCGCATTGCCGGTTTCTTCCCGGCGCTCATCACCATCCTGGTGCTGATTTCCATTGCCTCGCTGCTGGTGCCGTTTTATCGCAAACCGTCTAATCTGCTTAGCCTGAGTTACTGGAAAGACCTGCCGCGTAGCATCAAGCTGATTTTTGGTCTGCAAGATGGCGTGTATGGCAGTAGCTGGGCGTATATTCTGGATTATCTGCGTCCCGGTTTTCATCCGAATGACCATGATACTTCGGCCTTTTTAGCCTATTACAAGGAACGTTTGCTGCATCCGGAAAGCGGGGTGTTAACGCCGTATTTCGTCAAGGAATTTACCCCGGCGCTCAAAGTGTAAGGATGAAGAAGAATGATGGGATTATTTGCAAAAAAAGTGCGACTGAGCCAGCAGGCCTATGCGGTGGTGACCGGTGCAGGTAGTGGGATTGGACGCAGTTTTGCGCTGGAACTGGCCAGGCGTGGTGGCAGCGTGATCTGTGCCGATATCAATCTGGCGGCGGCTCAAGCAACCGCCAAGCAGATTGAACACCAGTTTGCGACTGCGGTCTTTGCGTTGCAATGTGATGTGGGTGTGGCCGAGCAGGTGCAGCAACTGGCTGAACAGTCTGAACAGCTGTTGGGCCATCCGGTGACTTTGCTGATCAATAATGCCGGTGTGGGGCTGGGTGGCAAGTTTGATGAAGTCAGCCTGGCCGACTGGCAATGGTGTATGCAGGTCAACTTATGGGGCGTGATCCACGGTTGTCATTATTTCGTACCGAAACTGAAACAGCAGGGTGGTGGTGCGATTATTAATGTCGCTTCGGCTGCTGGTTATACCGCAGCGCCGGAAATGACCGCCTATAACGTCAGCAAGTCCAGCGTACTGGCCTTGTCTGAAACCCTGTCTGCCGAGTTACGTGGCGCCAATATTCGCATCAATGTGTTATGCCCAACGCTGGTGCCGACCAATATCATGAAAAATGGCCGTTTGCCTGCGCATTATTCTGGGCTAGCAGATCATTTGCTGACTCATCATGCCTTTGTCAGCTGTGAGCAGGTGGTAGCGCAGACTTTAAACAATTTAGACCGGGGCGAGCTGTATACCATTCCACAGCCAGACGCCAAACTGTTCTGGTGGTTCAAGCGTGCCGCGCCGCGTTTATATACCAAGCTGCTGGGTGTGGGTTATCCACTGTTCAATAAATATGTACAAAAATCCTGAGTAGCAAAAATGAAACAAGATGATCAAGTCACGTCGCAAGCAGTCACCGAGCCGGCCGAGCCTGTGCTCAAAAAGCCCAGTCGAAAAGCCAAAAGTGTCAGTGCAGCATCAGCAAGGGCAGGGGCCAATCAGCCAAATTCTCAAACAGTCGAGCAGCGCAGTAGATCGACCGCTGTACCAAGCCGGGTCTATGACACCATTATTATTGGGGCGGGTATTTCCGGTCTGGCAGCGGCCTATAAACTGAATCAGGCCGGTTATCAGGATTATCTGGTGCTGGAAAAAGCCGGCCGGGTAGGTGGCACCTGGCGGGACAACACCTATCCGGGTTGTGGTTGTGATGTGCCCTCGGCCTTATATTCTTTTTCTTTTGCACCGAGTCATGGCTGGAGTCATTTATTTGCCAAGCAGCCGGAAATCCTGAATTATCTGGAAGATGTGGCGACCCGTTTTCAGCTATATGCCAAGATTGAATTTCATAATGAACTGCAAGATGCACGCTGGAATGAGACTGAACAGATGTGGGAGCTCAACACCAGCAAAGGGCGATATCGGGCCAGAACCGTGATTTTCTCCCCCGGCCCGATTACCGAGCCGCAACTGCCGAAAATAAAAGGCATCGACAGTTTTAAGGGCGAAATGTTCCATTCGGCACGCTGGAACCATGCCTATGACCTGTGTGGTAAACGCATTGCGGTGATTGGTACCGGTGCCTCGGCTATTCAGTTTATTCCACAAATTCAGCCTCTGGCCAAAGAGTTATATATTTTCCAGCGTACAGCGCCGTGGGTCCTGCCAAAGCCTGATCTGCCGCTGAATCAGGTGATGAAAAGTACGCTGGCCAAGTTTCCGGTCATTCAGCAGCGTTGGCGCGGCGCGGTATCACAATCTTTGAATCTGATTAATTTTGGCCTGCGCCATCCACCTTTGTTGGAGCCCGTCAATGTACTCAGCCGGCAGCTGTTAAAATTACAGGTCAAAGATCCGGCTTTACGTCAGGCGGTTACCCCCAATTTCTCGGTTGGCTGTAAGCGTTTACTGTTTGCCAATGATTATTATCCGGCCTTGCAGGCCCCGAATAGCACTTTAATTCCGCATGGCTTGGTGGAAATTGAAGGCAATACGGTGATTTCCGCCAATGGTGACCGGCATGAGGTCGATGTGATTATCTGGGGAACGGGCTTTGAGGTGTCACATCCACCGATTGGTCGCCGTGTGCAGAATGCCCAAGGCCAACGACTTTCCGAGCTGTGGCAGAGCAGTTCACCCGAAGCCTTTTTGGGCACCAGTATCCAGCATTTACCCAATGCCTTTTTGGTGCTCGGGCCGAATATTCTGGTCTATGATTCCTTTATTGGCATTGCCGAAGCGCAACTGGACTATATTGTCAGTGGTTTATTGCAAATGAAAGCCAAGGGCTTAAAGCGCATTGAAATCAAGCCGGATGTGCTGAAATACCACAATGCCAAAGTACAGACTCATGTGCAGAAAACTGTGTTTAACCGTGGCGGCTGTCAAAGTTATTATCTGGACCAGAATGGTCGCAACTTTGCCGCCTGGCCGTGGTCACTGGCCGAGTTAAAGCGACGTTTACAGCGCCTAGATCTGGAGCATTATCAGGTAGCTTAACGTACTTTTGCGCTGAATATTGGCGTTGCCTCGGTCTGGTCGAAACGCGCATTTAGTTTGAATGTCCATAAAAAAACCACCCAAACGGGTGGTTTTTTCGTCGTTGAACGCGAACCGGATTAACGGTTGATGTCGCGTTGAACTTCGCCAGTGTAAAGCTGACGAGGACGACCGATCTTGTAAGGACCGCTGTGCATTTCTAACCAGTGGCTGATCCAACCAACTGTACGTGCAAGCGCGAAGATCACAGTAAACATTTCTGTCGGAATACCAATCGCTTTCAGGATGATACCAGAGTAGAAGTCTACGTTTGGATACAGGTTACGCTTGATGAAGTATTCGTCAGAAAGCGCGATACGCTCAAGTTCCATTGCTAACGCTAATTGTGGATCGTTGATACCTAATGCACCAAGAACTTCGTCGCAAGTCTCTTTCATTACTTTCGCGCGTGGGTCGAAGTTTTTGTAAACACGGTGACCGAAGCCCATCAGTTTAACTTCTTTAGTCTTCACTTTTTCCATGAAGCCAGCAACGTTTTCTACAGTGCCGATTTCATCCAGCATCTTAAGAACTGCTTCGTTCGCACCACCGTGCGCAGGACCCCAAAGTGCAGAGATACCCGCAGCGATACAAGCATAAGGGTTAGCACCGGTAGAACCCGCTAAACGTACTGTAGACGTAGACGCGTTTTGCTCGTGGTCAGCGTGAAGAGTGAAGATACGGTCCATTGCTTTGGCAAGAATCGGGTTCACTTTGTAGTCACGGTCTGCAGGCGTAGCAAACATCATGTACAGGAAGTTTTCAGCGTAGCTTAAGTCGTTACGTGGGTAAACGAATGGTTGACCCACAGTGTACTTGTAGCTCCAAGCCGCTAAAGTAGGAATCTTCGCGATTAAACGGATCGCAGTGATTTCACGGTGGTTAACATCTTCGATGTCCAGGTTGTTGTGATAGAACGCAGATAATGCACCCACAACACCAACCATGATCGCCATAGGATGCGCATCACGACGGAAACCGTTATAGAAGCGGCTAACTTGGTCGTGAACCATGGTGTGGTTACGAACTTTCGCGTCAAATTCTTCTTTTTGCTCAGCTGTTGGAAGCTCGCCGTTTAATAACAGGTAGCAAGTTTCCAGGTAATCAGCTTTAGTCGCCAATTGATCAATCGGGTAACCGCGGTGTAACAGAACACCTTTGTTACCGTCAATGAATGTGATCTTAGATTCACAAGAAGCTGTCGCCATAAAACCAGGATCAAAAGTAAAGTGACCTGCAGCCAACACATCCTTAACGTCAATTACATCTGGGCCCAATGTGCCGCTGTAAATTGGTAATTCAATTTCTTTGCCATCAAGCTGTAAAACGGCTTTCTTGCCAGTTGCTTCAGACATTCAATAGATCTCCTGTCCTGGTGAATGTTGATCTGACTCGTAGTATCAATCTTTTAATGCGCGAATCAGACGGATCGAAAATTTGCTATAAGATTAGTGTGTACTGAAATTTTGTCAATTATACTTATGGATAAAAAGTGACGCTGACACAGCAGCTTAGTCAAAAAATATTCGTATGAAAAACTGAGTAAAATCACAGCACCGACGCGCTATAATAAGTCAAATTCCCGGACAGGTGCAGAAAAAAATAATAGGAATGCTTTAATTGTAAGCAATTTTTTAGCGTTAAAAGCTCTTGAAAAGCCAGGCTGCTGGAATTTTAAGCTTTCCGAAATGTATCTGTTTTTCATAACTTAGCTGGGCTTTGCCGGTTCTGCTGCTGCTTTGTTATTCATAAATAAAAGCGCTAAGTCTGTCATTTTTTTAGGTTTAACTGGTTAAAAAATAGCTGATTAAATCAGCCATTCAGCCAGTTAACTTGTTCTGATGCGCTGAAATTGCAAGTAAAGGCAGAACAATCTATCGGCATTTTTTTAAAAGCGAAGACCAAATGTCAGCCTGAAGCGGGAAGCACGGGCAGGGCGCTGAAAATATTTCATGTTGTTTTCCTGATAGCGAATATTCAAGGAAAAAATATTCAGGCACCCAAAGATAAAGTGAAAAGATTCAACAATATAGTGCCTAGACATTTACTGTGCTGCTTTAGTCTAAATATTTCAGTCCGGTGAAAATTGCAATTATAGCTAAAACCAATAGCAGAAATATAAAATAAATTAATAAAAAACAGTGAGATGATGCCTTAACGGTGTATCTGGTTAATGTGTTTCACAAATTACCTATTTGTTAATGATTCTTATTTAAGGATTTTTTGTTCAAAAAGCCCGGTGCGGTTGTTTGTATTTTAATAGTTGACGTTTTATAATTCAGTGTCGTTTTGAATATAGGCATTCGAATGCCTAGCAATGCCAGCTTTCCTTCGAATTAATTCCAACAAACTCCGGATGGAGTTTTTACTTACAGGATGCCCGCTGTGAAAAGCAACAGACCTGTCAATTTGTCCATGGGTCAAGTTTTATCAGTAAACTTAAAATCACCTGTGGCTATTGCATCAATTTTACACCGTCTTTCAGGTGTCATCGTATTTTTACTCGTACCGGTACTTCTTTGGTTATTAGACAAGTCTTTGTCTTCGCCAGAAGGTTTTGCAGAAGTACAGGAAATCTTTAACGGTTTCTTTGTCCGCTTTATCGTATGGGTATTTGTAGCCGGATTAATCTATCACTTCATCGCTGGTGTCAAGCATTTACTTGCTGACCTTGGTGTTGCAGAGGAACTGCAAAGTGGTCGTGTTGCAGCTACTATCGCATTAGTCTTGTCTGCGATTGGTATTCTCGCAGCCTTTGTATGGATTGTTCTCTAATGAAAAGTGCTACAGGTTTAACGGGTTCAGGTTCTCGCGACTGGTTTATCCAACGCGTAAGTGCTGTTGTTCTTGCTGTTTATACCGTTGTGGTATTTGGTTGGATTCTGCTGAATGGCGGATTTAACTTTGAACAGTGGTACGGCTTTATGATGACATTACCAATGAAGATTTTATCTTTATTGGCAGTCTTATCTCTTGTTGCACACGCATGGATTGGTATGTGGCAGGTATTCACAGATTACGTGACTACTCGTCAGATGGGTCCTTCAGCTTCAGGTTTACGCCTAGTGCTGACTTCAGCAGTGATTATTGCTGTTTTTGCATATGCAATCTGGGCAATCCAGATTTTCTGGGCGAATTGATAGGAAGATATCATGGGCGCGATTAACCCTAAAGAAGATTATTCAAACATTCCACACCAATTTTTTGACGCAGTCATCGTTGGTGGTGGTGGTTCAGGTATGCGTGCATCTTACCAACTTGCTCAAGCGGGTTTGAAAGTTGCGGTACTGACCAAAGTATTCCCAACACGTTCGCACACGGTTGCGGCGCAAGGTGGTATTGGTGCATCTCTTGGTAACATGCAAGAAGATAACTGGCACTACCACTTCTATGACACAGTTAAAGGTTCTGACTGGTTAGGCGACCAAGACGCGATCGAATTCATGACGCGTGAAGCGCCACAAGTGGTTTATGAATTAGAACACTTGGGTATGCCATTTGACCGTAACGCAGACGGTACAATTTACCAGCGTCCATTCGGTGGTCACTCTGCAAACTACGGTGAAAAAGCTGTGCCACGTGCATGTGCTGCTGCTGACCGTACAGGCCACGCGCTGCTTCACACGCTTTATCAAAGCAACGTGAAAATGGGGACTCAATTCTTCGTTGAATGGATTGCACTTGACTTAATTCGTAACGAAGCAGGCGACGTACTGGGTGTAACTGCAATTGACCAGGAAACGGGTAAAATTGCGGTATTCCAAGCCAAAGCGACGCTATTCGCTACTGGTGGTGCAGGTCGTGTTTACCGTGCATCTACTAACGCGTATATCAACACGGGTGACGGTCTTGGTATGGCTGCTCGTGCAGGTATTCCATTACAGGATATGGAATTCTGGCAATTCCACCCAACAGGTGTTGCGGGCGCAGGCGTATTGTTAACGGAAGGCTGTCGTGGTGAGGGTGGTATCCTTCGTAACGCTTCTGGCGAACCGTTCATGGAACGTTATGCTCCAACTTTAAAAGACTTGGCGCCACGTGACTTCGTATCACGTTCTATGGACCAGGAAATTAAAGAAGGCCGTGGTTGTGGTCCGAACAAAGACTACATCTTGCTGGATATGACGCACCTGGGTGCTGACACGATCATGAAACGTCTGCCATCTGTATTCGAGATTGGCAAGAAATTCGCGAACGTTGACTGTACCAAAGAGCCAATTCCGGTTGTACCAACAATCCATTACCAAATGGGTGGTATTCCGACCAACATTCATGGTCAGGTTGTTGTTCCAGAATCTCGTGAAACGACTCCACTGGTTGCCAACTACGACAAAGACACTGACACATATTCTACAAATGCGGAAGGTCGTGACTTTGCGAAACCAGTAAAAGGTTTCTATGCAATTGGTGAATGTTCATGTGTATCTGTACACGGTGCAAACCGTTTAGGTACTAACTCACTGCTTGACCTGGTGGTATTTGGTAAAGCGGCTGGTCAACATATCATTGAGTATGTAACTAAACAGCACGATGGCGAGTACGAACCACTACCTACAACTGTACTTGAAAACACGCTGAACCGTATTCGTAAACTTGACGAATCAACCTCAGGTGAAAACGCTCAAGAAGTTGCGGATGCAATTCGTAACATCGTTCAGGATCACGCAGGTGTATTCCGTACTTCAGCATTGCTTGAAGAAGGTGTGAAACAGATTCTTGCGCTTGAACCACGTGTTCGCAATATTCACCTGAAAGACAAATCTAAAGTCTTCAACACTGCACGTGTAGAAGCATTAGAAGTTGAAAACCTATACGAAGTCGCAAAAGCAACCTTGATTTCTGCTGCTGCGCGTAAAGAGTGTCGTGGTGCGCACACTGTTGTAGACTTTGAATTACCACCAGATCACCCGACTTATTCTTATGGTCGTCGTGATGATGAGTGGATGAAGCACACTCTGTGGTTCTCTGCAGACAACCGTCTTGAGTACAAACCAGTACGTTACAAGCCGCTTTCTGTTGCAGCTATTCCACCTAAACCACGTACATTCTAATCAGGAGAAACAAGATGAGTAGAGGTACTCGTACATTTCATATCTACCGCTATGATCCTGATAAGGATAAAGCACCGTACATGCAAACATTCAAGCTGGAATTGACTGATAAGCATCGTATGTTGCTTGACGCACTTTTGGCGTTGAAAGTACAAGACGAAACTTTAACGTTCCGTCGTTCTTGCCGCGAAGGTATTTGTGGTTCTGATGGTGTAAACATCAATGGTAAAAACGGTTTGGCGTGTCTTTGGAACCTGAACGATTTACCAAATGAAATCACCATTCGTCCATTACCAGGTCTGCCAGTGATCAAAGACCTGGTTGTTGATATGAATCAGTTCTACGACCAGTACAACAAGATTCAGCCATTCTTGATCAACAACCAGCCTGCGCCACCAAAAGAGCGTTTACAGTCTCAGGAAGACCGTGAGCACCTGGATGGCCTGTATGAATGTATTTTATGTGCATGCTGTTCAACTTCATGCCCATCATTCTGGTGGAACCCGGACAAATTCCTGGGTCCTTCAGCGCTGTTGAATGCTTACCGCTTCATCATCGATTCACGTGATACTGCAACTCAAGAGCGTCTGGCGCGTCTTGACGACCCGTTCTCGCTGTTCCGTTGTAAAGGTATCATGAACTGTGTGTCAGTTTGTCCGAAAGGTCTGAACCCAACCAAAGCAATCGGTCACATCCGTAACATGCTTCTGGATACTGCGGGTTAATCTGAACGCCAGTTTGGTGAACTCAAAAAAGCACATCTCCGGATGTGCTTTTTTTTATGCTGCTTTATTGAACACTTGAGTGGGGCTGGTCTGATGAGATGCATTGCTGCATATAAACTGGGTATGAAAAGTGCAGGTGAATAGTTTTAAATCAATCCTCTACAAAAGTGTAATAGAGTGATGGTATTTTGTTTTAATACGCCCAGAAATGGGGCATGGGACTGCAAAAAGTGGTGCAAGATGTTATTATATAACGCAAGTTGAAGAGGGCAGATTGAAAGATGTGCTCTCTTTTGTTTTATGGAATAAAGAAGCCGTTGGACTTTGGTCTTAATTGCTTCTAATTATTAAATAAAGCACCATATGTTAGAGCAAAATATGTTTCTTGTATTTCGCCAATTTATAGGAGGTATACGTCAAAAAAATCAATTGAGAGTTGGAGATCATGTTACGATTAATAAACTTCTATATTTAAAAATTGAGGTTGAATTTATGTACATTTTTTCAACATTTAAAGAGATGTAGAAAGCCAGAAATTAGAGTAAACCTATTTAGAAAAGCTAATTTGCCGAATTAATTTTTCTAAGTCGATTTGCAAAAAAATTGCTCGGTTTTGGCCGAGTATAAAATGAGTGATGATGCCAATCAGGGCGTTATGATTCATTATTCACATTGGGTAGTCCTAATGTAGTGATAACGCCTCATGACAGTTGTCGAATGGGGACGAATGTCATGTTACCAATTTGACATTATCAATCATGGGTTTTGCTTAAAAAGCATCCTGAAAAATGTTTTTGCAATAGGAAATGGGTCCACAAATGCAAGAAGTTGCTGACGCTCTGCGTCTTGACACTGAACTTTCCGCTGATAGTGCAGCGTATATTGAAGAACTTTATGAGCAGTATTTAACGTCTCCAGAGTCAGTTGGTGAAGACTGGAGAGTGTACTTCGATAAATTCCCAAAAGGTGATCAACCTCATAGCAATGTACGTGAGCAATTCCTTTTATTGGGTCGCAACTCAAATCGTATTCAGTCTGTGGCTCAAAGCGCGGTAAGCTCTGAGCATGAACGTCGTCAAATTGGCGTCCTGCAACTGATCGCAGCGTATCGTAATCGTGGTCACCAAAAAGCAAAATTAGATCCACTAGGTTTGGCAAAACGCGAAGAAGTGCCAGATCTTGATCTTGCTGCGCACGGTTTAACCAAATCTGATTTAGATACGGTATTCAACACAGGCAACCTGGCGATTGGTAAAACAGATACCACGCTGGGCGAAATGGTTGAAGCGATGGAAGCAACTTACTGCGGTTCAATTGGTGCAGAGTACATGCACATTGTTGACACCAAAGAGAAACGCTGGATTCAACAGCGTCTTGAAAGTGCCCGTGGTCAGTATGGCTTCAATGCAGAACAGAAAAAACACTTCCTTGAGCGTTTAACTGCCGCTGAAGGTCTGGAAAAATATTTAGGTAATAAATACGTTGGTGCAAAACGCTTTGGTGTGGAAGGTGGTGAATCTTTCATTCCAATGGTTAACGAACTAATTCAACGTGCCGGTGCGGTTGGTTGTAAAGAAGTCGTGATTGGTATGCCACACCGTGGCCGTCTGAACTTGCTGGTTAACATCATGGGTAAAAACCCGGCTGACCTGTTTGGCGAGTTCGAAGGTAAATCTTTACACAAGAAAGGTTCGGGTGACGTTAAGTACCACCAAGGTTTCTCATCTAACGTAATGACCCCAGGTGGCGAAGTTCACTTGGCATTGGCGTTTAACCCGTCGCACCTTGAAATTGTTGGACCTGTGGTTGAAGGTTCGGTACGTGCCCGTCAAGTACGTCGTAAAGACATTGGTGGCGATGACGTGTTGCCATTAATCGTACACGGTGATGCTGCATTTGCAGGTCAGGGCGTGAACCAGGAAACTTTCCAGATGTCACAAACACGCGGTTATACCGTGGGTGGTACTGTGCACATCGTAATTAACAACCAGGTTGGTTTCACTACCTCTGATCCACGTGATGCGCGTTCTACAGAATACTGTACCGACATCGCGAAAATGGTTCAGGCGCCAGTATTCCACGTGAATGGTGATGATCCTGAAGCGGTAATCTTCGTAACGCAATTGGCACACGACTTCCGTCATACTTTCCGTAAAGACGTAGTGATTGACCTGTTCTGTTACCGTCGTCGTGGTCACAACGAAGCGGATGAGCCATCTGCAACCCAGCCACTGATGTATCAGGTGATCAACAAGAAAGCCACTACACGTACTTTGTATGCAGACCAACTGGTACAACAGGGCGTATTAGATCGCGCTGCTGCAGACCAAATGGTTGAAGACTACCGTGCCGATCTTGAAGCAGGTAATCACGTTGCCAATGCGCTGGTTCTTGAACCGAACAAGAAAATGTTTGTGGACTGGACGCCGTACCTGGGCCATGAATACACTGACGAATGGGATACCACTTTCCCGGCTGAGCGCTTAAAAGAGCTTGGTGAAGGCATGCGTAAACTTCCAGAAGGTTTCGTGATGCAGCGTCAGGTGTCTAAAGTGATTGACGAACGTCTGAAAATGCAGACCGGCGAAATGCCGCTGAACTGGGGTGCTGCTGAAACTCTAGCCTATGCAACACTGCTAGATCAGGGTTACCTGGTACGTATTACTGGTGAAGACGTAGGTCGTGGTACCTTCTCGCACCGTCATGCCAAACTGCATAACCAGGTTGATGGCGAAACTTATATTCCATTGTGCCATGTGAAAGAAAACCAGCCGCGTTTTGCTTTATATGACTCGCTATTGTCTGAAATGGCGGTACTGGCATTTGAATATGGTTATGCGACCACGATTCCACACGGTCTGATCATTTGGGAAGCACAATTTGGTGACTTCGCTAACTGTGCGCAAGTGGTGATTGACCAGTTCATCGCCTCTGGTGAAACCAAGTGGGAACGTGTATGTGGTTTAACCATGTTGCTGCCACACGGCTTTGAAGGTCAAGGTCCGGAACACTCATCTGCACGTTTAGAACGTTTCTTACAGCTGTGTGCTGAAGACAACATGCAAGTGATTACCCCGACTACACCAGCACAGATTTTCCACGCTTTACGTCGTCAGGCAATTCGTCCAATCCGTAAGCCAATGATTGTGATGTCACCGAAATCATTGCTGCGTCACAAGCTGGCAACTTCATCTCTTGATGAGCTGGCAACTGGTACCTTCCAGACCGTGATTGACGAAATCGACAGCAACATCAACAAGGCCGACGTGACCCGTCTGGTACTTTGTGGTGGTAAAGTGTATTACGACCTGCTTGAAAAACGTCGTGAAAAAGAATTGAACAACACGGCAATTGTTCGTATTGAACAGTTGTATCCATACCCAGAACAACGCATTGCGGAAATTCTTGAAGCTTATCCAAACGTGAAAGAACTGGTTTGGACTCAGGAAGAACCGAAGAACCAAGGTGCTTGGTTGTTCATCGCGCCGCGTCTATATGATGACGTGATGAAAGCTGGTAAACAGGTTCGTATCAGCTTTGCTGGTCGTGAGGCTTCTGCCGCTCCAGCGTGTGGTTCACCATATTTGCATGCAAAACAACAAGCTCAGCTCATTAATGACGCGCTTGCGATCGTAGCTGAATAACAGGAGATTCGAAGTAATGGCAACCGAAATTAAAGCACCGGTATTTCCAGAGTCAGTTGCAGATGGAACAATCGCGACTTGGCACAAACAACCAGGTGAAGCAGTATCACGTGATGAAGTGATCTGTGACATTGAAACAGACAAAGTTGTTCTGGAAGTTGTAGCTCCTGCAGACGGTACGATTGCTCAAATCATTAAAAATGAAGGCGATACTGTACTTTCAAACGAAGTGATTGCACAGTTTGAAGAAGGTGCTGTATCTGGCGCTGCGCAAACTCAAGCAGTTCAGTCTGAAGAGAAAGTTGAACAGGCCGCTGAGAAAACTGAAGCAGGTGCAGCACCTGTAGTTGAGCGTGCTCAACCAGTTGCGGACCAGGCACCAGCAGTGCGTAAAGCATTGACTGAAACAGGTATCAACGCTGCTGACGTACAAGGTACAGGCCGTGGCGGTCGCATCACCAAAGAAGATGTGGCAAACCACCAGGCGAAACCAGCGGCTGCGCCTTTAACTGCAGCAGTAGGCGAGCGTATCGAGAAACGTGTTCCTATGACGCGTTTACGTAAGCGTGTAGCTGAACGTTTACTTGCAGCGACTCAAGAAACTGCAATGTTGACGACGTTCAACGAAGTGAACATGAAACCAATCATGGAAATGCGTAAGCAATATAAAGACGCATTTGAAAAACGCCACGGTGCGCGTCTTGGCTTCATGTCATTCTTCGTAAAAGCTGCGACTGAAGCGCTAAAACGTTACCCAGCAGTCAACGCATCAATTGATGGCGACGATATCGTTTATCACGGTTACTATGACATCGGTGTAGCTGTATCTTCTGACCGTGGTCTGGTGGTTCCTGTATTACGTGATACAGACCGTATGAACTACGCTGAAGTTGAATCTGGCATTGGTGCTTATGCTGCGAAAGCGCGTGAAGGCAAACTTGCGATTGAAGACATGACTGGCGGTACATTCACCATTACTAACGGTGGTACTTTCGGTTCACTGCTGTCTACGCCAATTCTGAATACACCACAAACTGCTATTCTGGGTATGCACAAAATCCAGGAACGTCCTATGGCAGTCAATGGTCAGGTTGAAATCTTGCCAATGATGTATTTAGCGCTGTCTTATGACCACCGTTTAATCGATGGTAAAGAAGCGGTAGGTTTCCTTGTAACAATCAAAGAATTGTTAGAAGAGCCAGCTAAACTTATCCTTGACTTATAATTTATTAATTAAAAATCTCTCCTAACCCCTCTAAAAAAGAGGGGAAAGGTTCCCCCTTGAGCAAAAGGGGGAATTTAGAGAGATTGATTGGAGATAAAAATGTCTCAACAATTTGATTTAGTTGTTATTGGCGGTGGTCCAGGCGGTTATGAAGCAGCCATTCGTGCGGCTCAGCTTGGTTTTAAAGTGGCATGTATCGAAAAACGCATCCACAAAGGTAAACCATCTTTAGGTGGTACCTGCTTAAACGTGGGCTGTATCCCGTCTAAAGCACTGCTTGATTCTTCACACCGTTATGAAGATACCGTTCATCACCTGGCTGATCATGGTATTACGACAGGTGAAGTAAACTTTGACCTGTCTAAATTACTGGCACGTAAAGACAAGATTGTTGACCAGTTGACTGGCGGTATTGACCAGTTGCTGAAAGGCAATGGTATCGAATGGTTAAAAGGTACTGGTAAATTACTGGCGGGTAAGAAAGTTGAGTTTGTTCCTCACGAAGGTGAAACTCAGATTCTAGAACCAAAATACGTAATTCTTGCGTCTGGTTCTGTACCTGTGAACATTCCGGTTGCTCCTGTTGATCAAGACATTATTGTTGACTCTACTGGCGCGCTTGAGTTCCCTGAAGTACCGAAGCGTTTAGGTGTGATTGGTGCCGGCGTGATCGGTCTGGAGCTTGGTTCAGTATGGCGTCGTCTAGGTGCTGAAGTTGTTGTATTTGAAGCAATGGATGCCTTCTTGCCAATGGCGGATAAAGCGCTGGCAAAAGACTACCAGAAACTGCTGACCAAACAGGGTCTGGATATTCGTGTAGGCGCGAAAGTGTCGGGCACTGAAGTCAACGGTCGTGAAGTGACTGTTAAATACACTCAAGGCGGCGAAGAGAAAGAACAGACTTTCGACAAGCTGATCGTGTGTGTGGGTCGTCGTGCGTATGCTGAAGGCTTACTGGCTGATGACTGTGGTATCAAGCTGACTGAACGTGGTCTGGTTGAAGTGAACGACTGGTGTGCGACTTCTGTTGAAGGCGTATACGCAATTGGTGACTTGGTACGCGGTCCAATGCTGGCACACAAAGCTATGGAAGAAGGCGTAATGGCAGTTGAACGTATTCACGGTCATGCTGCTCAAGTGAACTATGACACCATCATCTCTGTCATCTATACACACCCTGAAGCGGCGTGGGTAGGTTTAACAGAAGAGCAGGCTAAAGAAAAAGGTCATGAAGTGAAAACCGGTCAATTCGGTTTCGCAGTCAACGGCCGGGCTTTAGCTGCCGGTGAAGGTGCTGGTTTCGTGAAGTTCGTTGCCGATGCTAAAACAGATCGTTTACTGGGTATGCACGTGATTGGACCTGCGGCGTCTGACATTGTTCACCAAGGTATGATCGCGCTTGAATTTGTATCTTCAGTTGAAGATTTACAATTAATGACATTCGGTCACCCAACCTTCTCTGAGGTGGTGCACGAAGCGGCACTGGCCGTCGATGGACGTGCCATCCACGCGATTCAGCGTAAGCGTAAATAAATAAAAAAAGAGCGGTTTCGACCGCTCTTTTTCATTTGGTGGTTGTTTTTGTTTGAATAATCATCTAAAACTAAAACGATAAAACTGTATAAATGTTAATACTCACGACGATGGATGTTGGAGTTTTAGCGAGTCATAAAAAAACGTGAAAAGTAGTAAAAGGTAAATAAATGAATCTACATGAGTACCAAGCCAAAGCGCTATTAAAAAAATATGGTATGCCGGTGCAGGAAGGTCTGCTTGCAACCAATGCAGATGAAGCAGTACAGGCATTTGAACAGCTCGGTGGCAAATTCGCTGTCATGAAAGCCCAGGTGCATGCGGGTGGCCGTGGTAAGGCGGGTGGTGTGAAAGTGGTGAAATCGGCTGAAGAAGCGGCAGAGTACGCCAATCAGCTGATCGGTACTCGACTGGTCACTTATCAGACCGATGCCAATGGCCAGCCGGTGAACAGTATTCTGGTGGCCCAGGATGTCTATCCGGTAGAGCGTGAATTATATTTGGGTGCCGTGGTGGACCGTTCCAGCCGTCGCGTGACCTTTATGGCCTCAACCGAAGGTGGGGTCGAAATTGAAAAAGTCGCAGAAGAAACCCCAGAAAAAATTATTAAAGTTGAAGTTGATCCTCTAGTCGGTTTATTACCATTTCAGGCACGTGAAGTTGCGTTTGCCCTGAACTTAAAAGATGGACAAATCAACCAGTTTGTCAAAATCATGACCGCGGCGTATCAGGCCTTTATTGAAAACGATTTTGCCCTGTTTGAAATTAACCCATTGTCTGTACGTGAAAACGGCGAAATTTTATGTGTCGATGCCAAAGTCGGCATTGATTCCAATGCGCTGTACCGTTTGCCGGAAGTGGCTGCGCTGCGTGACAAGAGCCAGGAAAATGAGCGCGAGCTGAAAGCCTCTGAGTTCGATCTGAACTATGTAGCGCTAGAAGGCAATATTGGCTGTATGGTCAATGGTGCCGGTCTTGCCATGGCAACCATGGACATCATCAAATTGTATGGTGGTCAACCGGCCAACTTCCTTGATGTCGGTGGCGGTGCAACCAAAGAGCGCGTGATTGAAGCATTTAAAATTATTCTGGCCGACAATTCGGTTCAGGGAGTATTAATCAATATTTTTGGTGGGATTGTACGTTGTGACATGATTGCGGAAGCGATTATTGCAGCAGTTCAGGAAGTCAATGTCAGCGTGCCGGTGGTGGTACGTCTGGAAGGAAACAATGCTGAGCTGGGGGCCAAATTACTAGATGAATCTGGCCTGACCTTAATTTCTGCAAATGGCCTGGCCGATGCTGCAGAAAAAATTGTTGCTGCGGTAAAAGCTTAAGGAGATGCATCATGAGCGTATTAGTAAATAAAGATACAAAAGTATTGGTTCAGGGCTTCACCGGTAAAAACGGAACCTTCCATTCGGCCCAGGCGCTGGATTATGGCACGCGTGTTGTCGGCGGTGTAACTCCAGGTAAAGGTGGTCAAACCCATTTAGACCTGCCAGTATTTAACACCATGAAGCAGGCGGTCCGTGAAACTCAGGCTGACGCTTCGGTGATTTATGTACCCGCACCTTTTGTACTGGACTCGATTGTTGAAGCGGTCGATGCCGGTATTGAACTGATTGTGGTAATTACTGAAGGTGTACCGACCCTAGATATGCTAAAAGCCAAACGCTATCTGGAAACCAATGGTAATGGTACACGCCTGATTGGCCCGAACTGTCCGGGTATTATCACCCCGGGCGAATGTAAGATCGGGATTATGCCAGGTCATATTCATCAGCCGGGTAAAATTGGAATTATCTCGCGCTCAGGGACTTTGACCTATGAAGCCGTAGCGCAGACCACCAAGCTTGGACTGGGTCAGTCTACTTGTATCGGGATCGGGGGAGATCCGATTCCGGGCATGAACCAGATTGACTGTCTGAAGCTGTTCCAGGACGATCCTCAAACTGAAGCCATTATCATGATTGGTGAGATTGGCGGCACAGCCGAAGAAGAAGCAGCCGAATACATTCAGGCGCATGTGACCAAGCCTGTGGTGGGCTATATTGCCGGTGTGACCGCACCAAAAGGCAAACGCATGGGCCATGCTGGCGCGATTATTTCTGGCGGTAAAGGAACCGCAGAGGAGAAATTTGCTGCCTTTGAACGTGCCGGAATGGCTTATACCCGTAGCCCGGCCGAGCTCGGTTCAACCATGCTGAAAGTATTGCAGGACAAAGGTTTGGTGTAAAACCTAACTGACTAAAAAAACCCCAGTTCTTGGGGTTTTTTTATGGCAAAGAACATAGATAATGATGACGCTTCTATTGAGGAAAAAAGTAAAGCATACAAAACAAATAAAATGATTGTTTTGGTAATTGTGATTTGCATCACACTTTAATAGAATATTGAGCAATAATTATTAGAAACTTGAGAATTTATATGATCAAAATAACAACGATCATGCCGATTCAGTGTCTGTCGCTTTGCTCTTTTTTATTTTTTTCTTCTGCTCATGCCAATATGCTTGATCAGCAACGTGAGCACGCGGTGGAGATGGTTCGGTCCGGACAGGTGGTCTCTGGACTCAATCGCTTGCAGGCGTTATTAGCTCAATTTCCCACAGATCAAAAGTTAATTGCGGATTATCTGGTTTTGGCCTATGGTCAGCCTGCGGTACATCCACAGGATTTATACCGCCTAACGCAGCAGATTCAACCTAAAACCTTTCCTGCCTATGCCCAGGTCAGCGCCATCAAGGTGCTCCGTGATGCCAAGCAGTACGCTCAGGCCAAAGCGTATCTGGCCCGGTTTCAGCCCTTAAATGCCCAGGCCAGCGGCAAAGTCTGGCGCGCGGTACTGGAAGCCGAGGCGGGGCAGACAGCAGCCGCTAAAACGTTGCTGAAAAACCTGCAATGGCAACAGCTTAGTGCCGATGACCTGAGTTTATTGTCTTATACCTATCGTATCCTGAATATGTCGGTACAAGCCTTGCAGGCGGCCGAAGCCGGATTAAAAAAGCAAAGCAGTATCGCAGGTCATGAACAATATGTGCTGGCGCTGATGCTTAATGGCAAGCATCAGGCAGCAGAGCACTATCTGCTGCAACAACAGTTAGCACAGAGCCATCCTCGTTTATTATTGCAAGTCAAACAGCACCAGTTTTCTACCCGGATTCAGAATGCAGTACAGGCCTATAAAACGGCACAACTGCGCAGTGAATATGCAACAGCCTATACCGAGCTGGATGCGGTATTGGCCGATATGGCTGCACATGAACCACAGGTGGCAGCTGACGCTGAACTGCAGCGCGCATTCTATGCCGATTATCTGTATGCCTTGGGACAGCGTAAGCGTCATCAGCAGGTCTTGAAAATTGTGCAACAGCAGCATCAGCCAATTGCAAACTGGCCGGCTTATGTACGCCATGCCATTGCCGATGCCTATCTGGCCACCCGACAGCCCGAACTGGCTGAACCGGTGTATTTAAGCCTGTTTCAGGAAAAGAACTATGCAGACTATACGGTGTATGCCGGTTTGTATTATGCCTATATCGAACAGGAAAAATTCAAGCAGGCCGATCAGCTGATTCAAGACATGGACCGTCAGTTGCCGCGTTATCGTTATAGTGAGGCCAAAGGCGTGGATCGCAGTACCCATGAAGACCGGGAGCAGTATCTGGCTTTAAAAGGGCTGAACTATGCTTACCGCAATGAACATGCCAAAGCCGAGCAGTATTTTGAAACCCTGGTTTCAATTGCACCGAATAATCTGGCCTATCAGAACAATCTGGCACAAATTCAGCGCTGGCGTGAAAAACCACTGACTTCCCAACAGACGCTGGAGCAGTGGAATGGCCTGGATCAGGTCAGTCAAATCACCCAGATTAACCAGATGCAAAATGCCCAAGCCCTGAATGATATTAGGGGCTGGCGTCAGCTGAATCAGGCCTTGTTACAGACGGCTGCAGATGATACCGGTGTGCAATTAAGCCGCAAAGAATTAAAGGATCGCGATCATTTCAGCATTCAGCATGAAAGTTATTTTTCTGAAAGTCGTTCCGATCAGGAACAGTTGCTGAACCGTTTAAAAGGTTCAGAAGAGCGTACCCATTGGACCCGTCTTAACAGCCCGTGGCTAAATGAGCATTATCAGGTTTTTATTGACCATCAGCATCGGCAGGGGCGTTATGAAGATGGCACTCTGGATGATCCGCGTTTAGGTCTGGGTGTGGCCTGGTCCAAAGATCGCAAGTATGCCAGCCTGTTGCTGTCTCAATCTTTAGATGAAGACCGTGTGGGCGCTGCACTGGACTGGTCACACTGGTTAAATGATCATTGGCAATATCATCTGGCGGTGAATACCCAGGCCGATATTCCGTTGCAGGCAGTGGCCAAAGCACATGAAGGGCAATCGTATCGGGCTGGCCTCAACTGGCAGGCCAACGAGTCGCGTAAAGCCGGTGCACAATTTCAATTGACCGATATTGATGATGGCAACACCCGTCAGGAATATCAGGCCTATTTTAGCCAGCAGTTTTATCAGGCACCGCATCATCTGAGTCGTGCCACGCTCAGCGGCTATTATGGAAAAAATAAGCCCGTCGCCGTGGATTATTTTAATCCTGAATCCAGCCATAGTTTAGAGCTGAAACTGGAACATGACTGGATGACCTGGCGTCGTTATGAGCAACATTTTAATCAGCATTTTGAACTGACGCTGGGCACATTTGGACAGAAAGACTATTCCAATGAGCCGATATATCACCTGTTGTATCGCCATGACTGGCATGTGTCACGAACCTGGAAACTGCACTATGGCATTGGTTGGGGCAGCCATCCATACGATGGCAAAACAGAAGAAAAAACCTATGCAGTATTCGGCTTTGAAGGACGATTCTAATGCAAATGAAACCCGCTTTACTCCTGAGTGCCTGTATCGCTGCATGTGTTTATTCTCCTTTGACCGTGCAGGCCGAGACCAGCACAGCGCCAGCAGCAACTATAGCGCCGCTTGATGCGCAGGCCTATGAATTTGTTACCTTAACTTTTCATGATGTGCGTGATGACGTTGCCAAACAGGGTGACCGTGATCTATACGCCATCAGTACCCATAACTTTGCCCAGTTCCTGCAATGGATCAGGGAACATGGCTGGCAGCCTATTCGGTTAGAAGATGTCTGGCAGGCCCGTCAGCATAAGACAGCCTTACCGGAAAAAGCAGTATTAATAACTATTGATGATGGCGCGCTCAGCAGCTATAGCCATATTTTCCCCTTATTAAAACTGCATCAGGTTCCGGCTGTTTTTGCCATTCCGACCAGCTGGATTAATGGCAATACCAAAGATGCCTATGAAGCCTATGGAGAGGGCAACCTGATGAACTGGCCGCAGATGCGTGAAATGCAGCAATCCGGTCTGGTCGAGTTTGCCTCACATAGTGATGACCTGCATCACGGGATTATTGCCAATCCGCAGCTGAACCAGCAGCCGGCCGCGATTACCCGTGAATATTTCCCGGCCCAGCAGCGTTATGAATCTGATCGCGCCTATGCGACGCGAGTGGTAAAAGACTTGCGTCAATCAAAGCAGATTCTGGATCGTGAGTTGGGAATCAATACCCGTGCCATTTTCTGGCCGTATGGTGCGGTGACCAAGGAAACTGAAGCGCTGGCCCGTGAAGCCGGTCTACCAATGTCGTTTAGTCTGGGCAGCGTACTGACATTGGCCGATGCCGATACCACCTATCAGCGTGCCCTGATTACGGAAAACCCATCGCCAGAAGAAGTGTTTGGTGAAATTAAAGACTTCTTAATGAATAGCCGGGCGCCGCATAAGCAGCGTAAAAGTTTATTACGCATCAACCTGGCAGATCTGGCAGGGAGCAATATCACCGCATCAGAAGCACATTTGAGCCAGCTGCTCAATCAGGTCAATGCCTTTCAATCCAATACGCTGGTCCTAAATGCGGTGGCCGATCAGAATGCTGATGGTAAAATTGATGTGGCTTATTTTCCGAATCGGACCTTGCCGGTGGCTCAGGATTTGCTGAACCGGGTGGTATGGCAGGCCCGGACCCGGATTGCTAATCGGGTATATGCAGAAATGCCGCTGAGTCTGGAAACCCGGCAAGGTTATGATCTGGCAGAATTGACCGCAGATCTGGTGAAAAACAACAGCTCGATTGAAGGGCTGATGATTGAAACCGGCGATGCGTTACATTGCGCCGTATTTCAGGCCGAATGGAATGCAAGCTGTCAGGCACAGCTGCAACAGGTATTGAGCATCAAGAACCGGACCAAAAGCCAGGGTAAATACTATGCCAATATCAGTAACAACTATCAGACTGCATTAAAGCTGGAGATTCAGAATCAGCCACTTGACGGACTGAAAAAACTGCTGCAGCAACTGCCGGATCATGCCGATTTCCTGTATCTGGCTGTCGATCCGTTGCCATCACCCCAAGCCATCAAACATCTGCATCAGGCTTTAAACCAGTTAAATGAGCGGGAAAAGCAGCATTTGATGATTAACTTGCAGATTAATCCGGACAGCACTGCAACAGACTGGCGACATTATCAGCAGATGTATCAGCAGCTAAGACGTCAGGGCATTCAAAAAATTGGTATTGATAATTATCAGCCGACCCATGGGCAGGCCGTGCATCAGCACCTGTACCGGGCGTTGAGCCTGAATGCAAGTCCGCTGAGTTATCGTGATCCCTATGTCCTGGAACAGGGAGAGCCGCAATGATGGAAGTGTTCTCGAAATTGAGTTTTAACGATTTTTATTTTGGTTTTGCATTTTTATATCCCTTGTTGATGGCCTGGCTGTGGATTGCGGGCGGGATCTGGTTTTATTTTAAACGGGAACATCGTCAGGATCATTTCCCTGAACCGAGCGATGAAGGCTGCAGTATCGTCATTCCTTGCTTCAATGAAGAAGAGCAGGTCAGACGTACCATCAAGTTTGCCATGCAAAGCCAGTATCCGGAATTTGAAGTGATTGCAGTCAATGATGGCAGTCAGGACCGGACTGCAGCAATTCTGGATGAGCTGGCCACGCAATATCCAAAGCTACGGGTGGTCCATCTGGCCGAAAACCAGGGCAAAGCCTATGCCTTAAGAGCCGGGGCAATGGTTAGTCGCTATGAATTTCTGGTCTGTATTGATGGTGATGCGCTGCTGCATCCACACGCAGTATTCTGGATGATGCATCAGCTGACCAGCTTTCCGCGTGTCGGGGCGGTTACCGGTAATCCACGGATTATTAACCGTTCCAGCGTGCTCGGTAAAATTCAGGTCGGTGAATTCTCTTCAATTATTGGATTGATTAAACGCGCGCAGCGTACCTATGGCCGGATTTTTACCGTATCAGGTGCGATTGCCGGTTTTCGTAAAACCGCGCTGGACCGGATTGGCTACTGGCGTGATGACATGATTACTGAAGATATTGATGTTTCGTGGCGTTTGCAGTTCGACCACTGGGATTTGCAGTATGTGCCCAAAGCCCTGTGTTATATCTATATGCCGGAAACCTTCAAAGGGTTATGGAAACAGCGCTTACGCTGGGCACAAGGCGGGATTGAAGTGCTGATTGCCTATGTGCCAAAACTGTTTAAATGGCGCCTTAGACGGATGTGGCCGATTGTGATTGAATCGATCATCAGCGTGCTATGGGCCTATGTGATTATGGGCATCTTTGTGCTGTATTTTTATGGGCTGTTTTTCCCCTTGCCGGGCGAGTGGGCAATTCAATCGATTCTGCCGCAGTGGTACGGGGTGATTTTGGGCCTGACCTGTTTGCTGCAGTTTCTGGTCAGCTTAATGATCGATCATCAATATGATAAAAACCGTACCTTGAGAACCTATTTCTGGGTAATCTGGTATCCGCTATTTTTCTGGCTGATTACCGCGCTGACCACGGTGGTGTCTGTGCCAAAAACTTTGCTGAAAAAGCAGAAACGTGCACGCTGGGTCAGTCCGGACCGTGGTTTTACCAAGGAGCACGAGCATGGCTAAATTTAAAATGATTGAGGATGAAGCTCAGCTGGAGCTACCAGAATATATTGATGAGCCGCGCTATGTACGTAACAAGGTCGCAGGCTATGGACTATTCTTTCTGGGCTGGCTGGCCTGGATCTGGTTATTCCTGCCCCTGATCACCGTATTGCTGTGGCTGTTTCAGGGCTATACCGTATATGAGCAGCTGTTTGTGATGTCGGCACCGCAAAGCTCGTTCAGCCTGTTTTATCTGGGGCTGGCGATTATGGTGTTTATTCTGATTCTGCTGATCTGGGCTGTGTATAACTGGCTGCGTTTTCGTGATAATGAGCGCCGGGCTTTTCCGGAGCATATTCAGACTGAGCAGCTGGCGGAAAGTTTTCAGGTCGACACAACTGAAATGGCGTATTTGCAGCAGGCCAAAAATCTGACCTTACATTATGATCAAGATGGACAGCTGGAAAAATTTGAAGTTCATCAGCCACTGTCTTCATCATAGAACATTGAAAAACAGCCATAAAAAACGCAGCCTTAGCTGCGTTTTTTTATTCACCTCATTTAAGTTGATGAAGTTTCCTGATTGATTTTCGGCTGAGATTTCAGGCTTTGGGTCAGACCGTTAATATCACCGCCATGAATACCCAGTTCACTCATCAGGCTGTCAATTAACGGCGCTTGCGAACGATAGCGCAGGGCACTGTTCACCACCTGATCAGACAGGGCCACTTGACCATGACCGTGTTCGCTGCCATCGACATGTGCGCTGCCCATCCCATTTAAACCATTGACGTGCAGAATCTTGATGTCATCAATATTTTCCATTGGCTTGACGCTTTCACGGATAATTTCTGGCAGGTATTTCAGCATGGCCAGACGTACCTGCATTTCGACCTGTTCCGTCGACAGGATGTTATTGGCTTCGTTGACTGCACGGGTACCTTCAGCATCAACCTGATACTGTTTTTCCATCGCTTGTGCCAGCAGGACTTTGGCATCGGCTTCACCACGCGCTTTTAAACGCAGCTGTTCTGCATTGGCTTCTGCGGTAATCCGCACCGCTTCCGCTTCATCGACCGCCGCCTGTTTGCCCGCTTCAGCAGCAACAGTAATGGCAATCGCATCTTTTTCAGCGGCCTGCTTGGCAGCCACCAGCTCGACTGCCTTGGCACGTTCTGCGCGCTGGGTTTCACGTACTGTAATCACTTCTTCTTCTGCTTTTACCGCTTGAGCACGGGCTAAATCGGCCTGCGCTTTGGCTTCAGATTCGGCACGGGATTTTTCCGCAATGGCAATGGCACGATCCTGTTCGGCCAGCTCAATGGTTTTCTTCTGTTCCACTTGGGCTTTTTGGACTAGCTGTTCTTTTAAAATATTTTCATTGGCGACATCACGTGCTGAGCCAATCCGTTTCAGTTCAATTTCACGTTCAGCAGCAATGCGGGCTTCTTCCGCTTCACGTTTTTTGGCTGCTTCCTGGGCTGCAATTTCCGCCAGCTGTTCAGCACGGCGCACGGAAATTTCACGTTCTTGCTGTAACTTGGCATATTCTTCTTCACGTAGAATTTGCAGGCGCGCCTGTTCAGCTTCCAGGTTTTTGGCTTTAATGGCTAAGTCGGCATCCTGTTCAATGTCGTTACGTTTACGGCGACGATCTTCAATGGTTTCGGTCAGTTTGGTCAGACCTTCGGCATCGAAAGCATTTTGCGGATTAAAGTAGCGGAAACTGGTCTGATCCAGTCCGGTTAAAGACACAGTTTCCAGTTCCAGACCGTTTTTAAACAGATCTTCCGACACCACCTGCTGCACTTTCTGCACGAAGTCGACGCGTTTTTCATGTAGTTCTTCCATCGCCATTTCTGCGGCTACGGCACGTAAAGAATCGACAAATTTACCTTCGACCAGATTTTTTAATTCATTCGGTGACATGGTTTTTTGCCCCAGCGTTTGTGCTGCGGTGGCAATAGATTCAGCGGTCGGTTTAACCCGCACATAAAATTCGGCCATGACATCCACACGCATACGGTCGCGGGTAATCAGGGCCTGATCTTCAGCACGGCGTACTTCCAGACGAAGGGTATTCATATTGACCGGAATAATTTCATGCAGCACCGGTAATACAATCGCACCACCGCCGAGAATGACATGCTCACCGCCAAAACCGGTACGTACAAAGGAAATTTCCTTGCTAGAGCGGCGATACAGACGGGCCAGGATTAAACCAATCACAAATAAGGCCAGGAAAATAATTCCGGCAATAATCAAGATGTTATACATATTTGAACTTAACATTGTTATCTCTTGTGTTTTTCAGTTGTTAATTTAAATGCATGGCATAAAAGCCAATTTTGGTTCTCCCCGTTAAAATTACGGATTGACCCTGTTGAAAACTTTCGTCCTGTTCCGGTTCTACCAGAATATAGTGGGTCAGACCATGCTGATCCTGCACTTTGGCTTCTGCCGGAGAGTTTGGAGTGGCCACACCTAAAATAATGGTGGCTGTGCGGCCAATCAGCTCGTCACTATAAATGGCGGTGGTTTCATCTTGCGGTAAAATGCGGGCAATCAGCATGGCGCTATAACGCACCAGAGGCATGCTCAGAAACAGACAGGCCGGTGCCATTATCCAGGCTGTAATATATTGTCCGGTCCATTGAAACAGTACAGATTGTAAAATCAGGCCAGACAGACCATATAAGGTCAGGAAAATAATCAGCCAGATCAGCAGCGGTACCCGGCCAATGTACAGCCAGTCTAAAAACTGGACCAACAGGCCACTAGAACCATCAATATTCACTTCCACATCTTTATGCGGAATTAAGTCATCTGGCAGGAACTGGTCCAGAATGCCCTGACTGCCGCCGCCGACCAGTAACAGAAACACTTCCAGCAGGGCAAAGAAAAACAGCAGGCAGATACAGACACTAAAAATCAGATTGGAAGGGTGAGTGAGCAAATCCCACATAACTGAATACTCTATTGTTCTGTTGTGTTTAAATTATTGATATTCAATATATATTATTATTGAATGCGCCTAGCATAGCATTAGGT
Organism: Acinetobacter sp. YH12112; assembly: GCF_013418945.1. Lineage (NCBI taxonomy): Bacteria > Pseudomonadati > Pseudomonadota > Gammaproteobacteria > Moraxellales > Moraxellaceae > Acinetobacter > Acinetobacter sp. YH12112. The sequence continues at coordinate 49,457 of NZ_VPBA01000004.1, forward strand.
CGCGTTTTTGTCTCAAAAACCTGCATATTTTAGGCAAAAAAATACGCAATGATTGGGGTGATCATTGCGTAGAACAACGAATCTGCTTGCACAGTTTCGGTAAAGGAGAAATGTTATGAATTAGGATTGCTCCTAGAACATGTGACTAGAATACGCCGGCATCAGGCCAGGTTCAGCAGCGTTCAGGTAAATTCATGTTAAAGATTGTTGCTTCTATAAAAATTGTGTGACATTTCTCTCCATATTTTCTCCATCATTGTAAACACGGCATAAAAAAGCCTTTCGCGAGGAAAGGCTTTTCAAGATCAGCATGGCTGCTTAGAAGCGGAACACACCTAAACCGGCTTTAACTTCATCTAAAGTGGCTTGAGTAATGTCACGGCACTTATCGGTACCGCTTTTTAAGATATCCATGATGTAATCCGGATCTTTGGCCAGTTCTAAACGGCGTTCACGGATTGGACCAATCAGCTCTTTTAAAATGCCTTCCAGACGTTTTTTCACGGTACCATCACCCAGACCACCACGGCGATAATGGGCTTTTAATTCTTCCAGTTCTTCTTTGTTCGGATCGAAAGCATCTAGGTAGGTAAATACCACGTTGCCTTCAACCTGACCCGGATCTTCAATGCGGAGGTGGTTCGGGTCAGTGTACATGGCATTTACTGCTTTTTTAATGTCTTTGTCAGTAGCATCGAGCACAATGGTGTTGCCCAATGATTTTGACATTTTGGCTTTACCATCAAAACCAGGTAAACGGCCTACATTCGACAGCAGCGCTTTACATTCAGGCAGCAGGTCCTGACCCACCTGACGGTTAATGCGGCGTACAATTTCGTTGGTCTGTTCGATCATAGGAATCTGATCTTCACCCACGGGCACTACAGTCGCTTTAAACGCGGTAATATCGGCCGCTTGGGCAACCGGATAGCACAGGAAACCGGCTGGAATATCACGTTCAAAACCGCGCATCTGAATTTCAGATTTAATGGTCGGGTTGCGCTCTAAACGTGCCACAGTGACAAAGTTTAAATACAGCATAGTCAGTTCATTCAAGGCCGGCAGGCAAGACTGAACACAAATGGTGGTTTTGGTCGGGTCAATGCCCACCGCCAGGTAGTCGGTCGCCACTTCAATAATATTGCGACGTACTTTTTCAAAGTTGTCGGCGTTATCAGTCAGGGCTTGAGCATCGGCAAGTAAAAGGTGTTGATGGTGAGAATCCTGTAAACCTACACGTGAACGTAAAGAACCTACAAAATGACCGAGGTGAAGTTGTCCGGTTGGACGGTCGCCAGTCAAAATAACAGGACGATTATCTTGATTACTCATTATCTCTTCCAAGTCGTTGTTACGACATTTCTATACCGATGATTGGGCTACATTGTACGGCATAATATTTTTGAATGTCACGGGATAAGCCGAACAGAATCAACAATTGTCTGGAAATTTTAAAGATTTATTAATTAAGTAAATACAGAGTTTTGGAAGATTTCTCCTTAGAATAAGCCTAGAACACGATAAGGATAAAAATTATGGCGAGTAGCTTATTACTATTATTAGATGATATTGCCACTGTTTTAGATGATGTGGCGGTCATGAGTAAAATGGCCGCAAAGAAAACGGCCGGTGTACTCGGTGATGATCTGGCCCTGAATGCCCAGCAGGTCAGCGGTGTACGTTCGGAGCGGGAACTGCCGGTGGTCTGGCGCGTGGCCAAAGGTTCTTTTGTCAATAAACTGATTCTGGTGCCTTTAGCTCTACTGATTAGCGTGGTGGCGCCGTGGCTGATTAACCCGTTACTGGTCGTGGGCGGTTTATTCTTATGTTATGAAGGGGTTGAAAAAGTTCTGCATTCCTTGCACAAGAAAAAAGCCAAAACTGCCGAAGAAGCGCAGCAGGAATTAATTAAAACCGAAACCGATCTGGCCACGTTTGAAAATGAAAAAATCAAAGGGGCAGTCCGGACCGACTTTATTCTCTCGGCAGAGATTATTGTCATTTCCTTGGGTACTGTAGCTACCGCGGCCTTTGGTGTAAAAGTCACAGTGCTGAGTATTATTGCCATCGCCATGACCATTGGGGTCTATGGGTTAGTGGCATTTATTGTCAAGATTGATGATATTGGGCTGCATCTCTCGGAACAGGCTTCTAATTTTAAACAGTCGGTCGGGCGCGGCTTGTTGGCCTTTGCGCCAATCTTGATGAAAATCCTGTCGATTGTCGGGACTCTGGCCATGTTCCTGGTGGGCGGCGGGATTATCAACCACGCTATTCCATTGGTACATCACTTTACCGAAGACAGTGTGGAATACGTGCAGGAAATTCCCAATATCGGCAGTATTTTTGGTGCGCTTACTCCAACCTTGATCAATTTTGCTGTGGGCTTTATTGCCGGTTTGATTGTGGTGGCGCTAATTGGTCTGGTGAAAAAGGTCTGGCCACGTTCCAAAGCCTCTTAAACTATGTAAAATTCTAGCCAAGAGATAAAGATAATAAGGAGATTGCTATGCGTTGGAAAGGTCGTCGCGTCAGTAGCAATGTAGAAGATCGTCGCGGTGGTGGCGGTGCCAAAGCCGGCGGAATCAGTATTCTGGGTCTGGTGGTGGCTTTTGTGGCCTGGAAGTTTTTTGGGGTCGATCCGCAAACAGCCTATCAGGCCACCAAACAGGTGACTAATCAGGGGCAGAGCGCGGAAACGCGTGGTCTGGAAAATCCGACGCCGGAGCAGCAGGAATCGATGGAGTTTATTGGCACTATTCTGGCCGATACCGAAGATACCTGGACGCAGGTGTTTGCCGAGCAGCTGAATCAGCAATATGTGCCACCCAAACTGGTGATGTTTAATGGTGCGGTCAGTTCCGCCTGTGGCAATGCCAGCGCTGCCATGGGGCCGTTTTATTGCCCGGCCGATCAGAAAGTCTATTTAGATACTGGTTTCTTTAAAGATATGCGCACCCAGATGGGAATTTCCGGCGAGCAGAACCAGACCGAATTATCGCGTCAGGATCAGGCTGGAGATTTTGCCCAGGCTTATGTGATTGCACATGAAGTCGGCCATCATATTCAGACCATTCTGGGGATTTCCGGACAGGTACAGCAGATGCGTCAGCGTGCCAGTCAGGTCGAAGGCAACCAGTTATCGGTTCGTCAGGAACTTCAGGCCGATTGTCTGGCCGGTGTCTGGGCGCATCATAACCATCAGCGTACTCAATTCCTGGAACAGGGTGATGTGCAGGAAGCGATGGATGCCGCACATAAAATTGGTGATGACTATTTGCAGAAACGTTCGAGTGGACAAGTAGTGCCGGATAGCTTTACCCATGGTACCAGTGCCCAGCGCGTGCAATGGTTTAATACTGGTCTGAAGTCGGGCAATATGAATGATTGCGATACCTTTGGACAAGCCATCTAAAGCGTTGCATCCGCTTTTTAACTCAAGGTGAATACAGGAGAATGTGCAACTGCATGTCCTCTAGTTTTTTAAGCCTAGCTTTTCTAACCAGCACAGCTTTTCATCCCAATAGATTTCAACACTCTAAGATTCTTTTTATGTCTATTCCAGCACGTCCCAGTCAGGAGTTGGCCGCTTATATCACCGCGGTGATTGCCCAGATTCCACCTGGTAAAGTTGCCACCTATGGTCAGATTGCAAAACTGGCCGGTTTGCCGAAACATGCGCGTCTGGTGGGTTATGTACTGAAACATCTGGCACCGGGGCATGTGTTGCCATGGCATCGGGTGCTAAATGCGCAAGGGAAAATTAGCCTAAGCAAAATCAATGCGCAGGGTGAAAATATACAGGCGTTAAAACTGATACAGGAGGGTGTAGTGGTCCTGAATAACAAGGTGAGCTTAAAGCAGTATCAATGGCAGCCCTAAAAATAAAAAATTCCCCATACCCGCAGGTACAGGGAATTTTCTGGAGGAAAGATTAACGTACGATGAGTACAGGAACATTACCTTCGCCCAGTACGCTTTGCGCGACGCTACCGAGGAATAACTTTTTCAAACCGGTACGGCCATGAGAACCCATCACAATCAGGTCTGCATTCATTTCAGTTGCAGCACGTGCAATTTCACGATGAATCACTTGACCTTCAAGCAGACGAGACTCAACTGCTACACCTTGTTCCTGGAATTTTGCTTTGGCTTCATCCAGTGTTTTGAGAATAGACACACGCGCACGTTCAATCAGGTCATTGGTCTGGCCTGCTGAAATGTATTCTGATGCAATATATGGATCGAGTGTTAACACCTGTGCAACGGTTACTTTACTGCCGAAAGCTTTGGCAAGCTCGACTGCTTTGGCAACTGCTGCGTAAGAAGTTTCAGAACCGTCCACTGGAACTAAAATGTGTTGAAATGCCATCGTTATTTCTCCTTATTGTGTCATTCAACAATAAAAAATTGAGGGAACACTTTCTATTGCCTTAATCTTATCTTAGCGCTTATTTTTAAATAATAAAACCCAGTAATTTCATAGGGATAATTATTTTTAAGGAAGTTTAAGCCTTTCTAATTTAACATGTTTTTGAGTAATTAATCAGCAATTTACACTAAAGTTGAAGGCTTATTTCATTAAGTCTGGCTTTAGAGTGAGTTTAGCTTAGGTTTTTTGAGTTTTAATATCGATTAGATGAAAGTTTTGACCTGATGCTTGGCCTAAGCAAAAGTCCAAGGGAATAATCAGCAGTCTTTGAAATAATCAACCAAAGCAGCAACATCCTCTGTCTGTAACTGTTCCCGCATCTTTAAAAACTGCTTTTCATCCATCTCGTAAATTTTAAGGGAAAGCAGTTTTTCTATATCTTCTTGTGGAAAGCGATATTTAATAATTTTGGCAGGAACTCCTCCCACCACGGCATAAGGTGGAACGTCTTTTGTTACGACCGCACCAGTTGCCACAATTGCACCTTCACCCAGCGTCACGCCTTGCATAATCATGGCACGTGAGCCAATCCAGCAACCATCACCAATAACAGTATCGCCAGCAGGTACAAAACTGCGCGTATCAAACGGAAAGGCAGAAATCCAGTCAGTTCGGTGTAACTGATTACCGCCCATCATAATCACGCATTCCGCCCCAAAACACACGAAATTGCCAATATAAAGCTGATCAATTGGCTTCTCAGGCGTAGAAGGCTTGTCATGCAAATAACGCACAACACAACGCTCAAAACCCTGATCCCAATAAGCAGAATAATAAGAATAGTTTCCCTTAATGTGAATATTAGGGTTTTTCATAGTTTTAGAAATAAATTCGAATTCACACCAATGCTTAACAGGGGAATTAATTAAGGGTTCAGCCATAAGAGCAATCAAAGAACAAGCGTAACGCCATTATAGCCGAAGTTAACTCAAATGCTTAAAGGCCTCAATTGCACGAACACGACTGCTTTTTAAATCTACAATCGGTTTTGGATAATCCAATTTTAGTTGTGGATTTTTCGCATAAGGTTCGTGAATTTGTTTCGCATTTAAATGTGAAATTTCAGGTACCCATTGACGAATATAATCGCCATTTGCATCAAACTTTTGCGACTGACTTACAGGGTTGAAAATACGGAAATACGGTGCAGCATCTGTTCCTGTAGATGCACACCACTGCCATCCACCGTTATTGGCAGCCAAATCACTATCAATTAAATGCTGCATAAACCATGATTCGCCTAAACGCCAATCTATCAGTAAATTTTTGCTTAAAAACATCGCGCAAATCATACGAACACGGTTATGCATCCAACCCGTTGCAAGTAACTGTCGCATGCCAGCATCTACAATTGGGATACCTGTTTGCCCATGCTGCCAAGCCTGTAAATCTTCAGGAGCATTGCGCCATACAATGCGTTGAGTGTCTAATTTAAATGGTAAGTTTTTCGATACGCGAGGGTAGTCGAATAAAATATGCTGATAAAACTCACGCCAAAGGAGTTCATTTAACCAAATTTGTTGCCCATTGTTTTCAAATTCCATACAGCCGTGACTGTGGCGAAACAAAGCTTGTAAACATTGGCGAATAGAAAGAATGCCAATATTTAAATAAGCTGCAAGTTTGCTCGTGCTATTCAAATTCGGGAAATCACGTTCAATATGATAATACTCAACTTGATTTTCAATAAACTCATCTAAAAGTTCCCAAGCATGATGCTCACCAATTTGCCAAAGATTTTGTAGGTTTTCGCTGATTACTTTTTCTTCTGAATCTGAGTAAATATCACTTAATTGTGGAACTTCTCTTGTAAAGTCATTGTGCTGTGGAATTGGTTTTTGAACCTCAATAGTTGGGTAGCATTGTGGCAAGCTTATGCTGAGTTTCTCATAGCATTGCTTTTTAAATGCACCAAATACTTGATATGGATGACCAGTTTTATTACGAATGCTTCCAACAGGGAAAATAGTTCGGTCATGATACAACTCAAAACGAATATTATTCTTTTCTAATAGCTGTTGAGTTTGAGCATCGCGTTTTAATTCATTTACACCCAATTCTATATCGGCATGAACAGCTTGAATATTATGATTTTGGCATAAGCTTAATAATTGATTTGGCAGGTCTTTCCATAATGGAATAGTTAAAATAACAAGTGGAATATTTAACGTGGCAAGTTCATTTTTTAGATGATTCAGTTGTCTTAAATAGAAGTCAATTTTAATTAGCGCATCATTGTGCACTTGCCATTGTTTTGGCGATAGCACGACTAAGGCAATGCAAGGGCCAGCTTCGCGAGTATGCCAAAGAGCTGCATGATCATGAATTCTTAAATCTTGACGGAACCAAATAAGCTGCATTTTAAAATTTATAGAAAAATATTGACTATTAAAGCATATACATTTGCTGTAATTTTTTCGTGAACTTTTGTTTTAAAGATAATAAAAAAACCCCTCAGAAGAGGGGCTTTGGGATGTCAAACCATCTAAGGATTAGATGTATTCAACGCTGACGATTTCGTACTCAACTTCACCTTGTGGTGTTACAATTTTTGCTTCATCGCCTTCATTTTTACCTAAAAGACCACGAGCAATAGGAGAGTTCACAGAGATTTTATTGATCTTGAAGTCTGCTTCGTCATCGCCAACGATTTTATAAGTTTTGCGTTCTTCAGTGTCCAGGTTCTCAATGGTTACTGTTACCCCAAATACAACACGACCATTTTGCTCAAGTTCTTTTACATCAATGACTTGGCAAGCACCGAGTTTACCTTCGATGTCTTGAATACGCCCCTCACAGAAACCTTGCTGCTCACGTGCTGCATGATACTCTGCATTTTCTTTTAGGTCGCCGTGTTCACGTGCTTCTGCAATCGCAGCAGTAATACGTGGGCGTTCAACAGTTTTTAACTGGTGTAATTCTTTCTCTAAGGCGACTTTGCCTTCAGGAGTCATAGGATAACGTTGCATTGTTGTCCCTCAAGTTGAATATTAGAAAAATACAGCTCTATAAATGAAAAAAAGCCCGCCACCGAGAGGTGACGGGACTTCTCGGTAGACAATTAACCTTTGCTTAAATCTTGCAAACGATAAACATCCATCGGCAATTTAATGGCTAACGCTTGGCATACCGCATCGGCACCATTCAGGGTAGTCGTATGATAGACCTTACCTTGCAGGGCAGAACGGCGGATTGAGAATGAATCCTGCTGCGCTTGTTTGCCTTCAGTGGTATTGATAATGAGGTGAATTTCGCCATTTTTCAAGCGGTCCACAATATTCGGACGACCTTCAGTTACTTTATTCACACGTTCACATTCAATTCCTGCGGCTTTGATCACATCATAAGTACCGCCGGTAGCGATAATTTTGAAGCCAAAGTCTGCAAGCTGTTTGGCAATACCTGCTGCACGTGGTTTATCAGAATCACGTACTGAAATGAATGCATGCTTGATTTCGCCTTCGGTTGGCAAACCTGGTAAGCGTTCATTCGAGCCTAACACAGCTTTGTAGAATGCTTCACCAAAAGTTTTACCCACACCCATTACTTCGCCTGTAGATTTCATTTCAGGGCCAAGGATTGGGTCAACACCCGGGAACTTGTTGAATGGGAACACCGCTTCTTTAACAGAGAAGTGCTCAGGAATAATCTCGGTTGTGAAGCCTTGTGACTCCAGAGATTGACCCGCCATACAACGTGCAGCAATTTTCGCTAATGATTCACCGATACACTTAGATACGAACGGCACGGTACGAGAAGCACGTGGGTTCACTTCCAGAATGTAAACGTCATCGCCTTTTACCGCGAACTGTACGTTCATTAAACCGATAACGCCCAGCTCTTTGGCCATCGCTACGGTTTGACGACGCATTTCGTCCTGTACTTCGTTTGATAACGAGTAAGGTGGAATCGAACATGCAGAGTCACCTGAGTGAATACCCGCCTGTTCAATGTGCTGCATGATCCCGCCGATCACCACATCCTTACCGTCAGATACGCAGTCTACGTCAACTTCAATCGCATCATCCAGGAAGCGGTCAAGAAGAACAGGGGCATCATTCGACGCCTGAACGGCATCACGTAAGTAACGCTTCAACTCTTCTTCGTTGTACACGATTTCCATCGCACGGCCACCTAGTACGTATGATGGACGTACCACCAGTGGATAGCCCACTTTCGCCGCTTCAGCAATACCTTCTTCAGCAGATTTTACGATGCTGTTGTTTGGTTGACGCAGTTGCAGACGTTGAATCATTTGCTGGAAACGTTCACGGTCTTCGGCACGGTCAATCGCATCTGGAGATGTACCAATGATTGGTGCACCAGCCTCTTCTAACGCACGCGCCAGTTTCAGCGGTGTTTGACCACCGTACTGTACGATAATGCCTTTAGGCTTCTCGGTACGCACGATTTCAAGCACATCTTCCAAAGTAATTGGTTCGAAGTACAGACGATCTGAGGTGTCATAGTCAGTAGAAACCGTTTCAGGGTTACAGTTCACCATGATGGTCTCAAAACCGTCTTCACGCATCGCAAGCGCCGCGTGTACACAGCAGTAATCGAATTCGATACCCTGACCAATACGGTTAGGACCACCACCGATGACCATGATTTTGTCTTTCGCAGATGGATTCGATTCACATTCTTCATCGTAAGTTGAATACATATAAGCGGTATCAGATTCGAATTCTGCCGCACATGTATCCACACGTTTGTAAACCGGAGTCACGCCCAGGTTCCAGCGGTGTTTACGGAATTGTTTTTGTGAAATACCCATCAGGTTGGCGATGCGCAGATCCGATAAACCTTTGCGTTTGAACGCACGGATATTGTCTGCGTTTAAGTCGCCGAAACCTAAAGTTTTGATCTGGTTTTCAGTATTGATAATGTCTTCAATCTGAATCAGGAACCAGCGGTCAATTTTGGTCGCTTCAAATACTTCGTCTAAAGTGAAGCCATGACGGAAGGCATCGGCCACGTACCAGATACGCTCTGGGCCTGGAACTTTAAGTTCTTGCAGGATTTTCTCGCGTGCGCCTTCAGTACCCACTTCGATTTTTTCATCAAAACCAGAAGCACCGACTTCTAGACCACGAAGGGCTTTGTTGACAGATTCCTGGAAGTTACGGCCAATTGCCATTACTTCACCCACAGATTTCATCTGAGTCGTCAGTGTTGCATCTGCTTGCGGGAATTTTTCGAAGTTGAAACGTGGAACCTTGGTTACAACGTAGTCAATTGATGGCTCGAACGATGCAGGAGTTGTACCGCCAGTGATGTCGTTTTTCAGCTCATCCAGGGTATAACCCACTGCCAGTTTCGCTGCGATTTTCGCAATCGGGAAACCTGTTGCTTTAGACGCAAGGGCAGATGAACGCGATACACGCGGGTTCATTTCAATGATAACCATACGGCCATCTTTCGGGTTAATACCGAACTGAACGTTAGAACCACCGGTTTCTACACCAATTTCACGCAGTACCGCTAAAGACGCGTTACGCATGAGTTGATATTCTTTGTCGGTCAATGTTTGTGCCGGAGCAACTGTGATGGAGTCACCAGTATGCACGCCCATTGGGTCAAAGTTTTCGATTGAACAGACGATAATACAGTTGTCGTTTTTGTCACGAACAACTTCCATCTCGTATTCTTTCCAGCCAATGAGTGATTCATCAATCAATAACTGGTGAGTCGGAGACAGGTCGAAACCACGTTCACAGATTTCAAGGAATTCTTCGCGGTTGTACGCGATACCGCCACCAGAACCACCCATGGTGAATGATGGACGAATAATCACAGGGAAACCGAAGCGCGCCTGAATGTCCAGCGCTTCTTCCATAGATTCCGCAATCGCAGCTTTTGGACATTCCAGACCAATTTTACGCATTGCTTCGTCAAACAGTTTACGGTCTTCTGCTTTTTCAATCGCTTCTTTAGTCGCGCCAATCAGCTCAACATTGTATTTTTCTAAAATACCGTTGGCATCCAGAGCAAGGGCACAGTTCAGTGCAGTCTGGCCGCCCATGGTTGGTAAAACTGCATCTGGACGTTCTTTTTCAATGATCGCTGCAACGGTTTGCCAGGTGATTGGCTCGATATAGGTTGCATCCGCCATTGTCGGGTCAGTCATAATCGTCGCCGGGTTCGAGTTCACCAGAATGACGCGGTAACCTTCTTCACGCAGCGCTTTGCAGGCTTGAGCACCCGAGTAGTCAAACTCACAGGCCTGACCGATAACAATAGGACCAGCACCAATAATTAAGATGCTTTTAATATCCGTACGCTTTGGCATTATTTGCTCCTTAATTACTTCTTAGCTGCTTCAAGAAGTTCGATGAAATGATCGAACAGTGGGGCACAGTCGTGTGGACCTGGGCTGGCTTCAGGGTGACCCTGGAAGCTGAATGCCGGCTTGTCTGTACGGTGGATACCCTGGTTAGTACCATCGAACAGTGAACGGTGGGTAACACGCAAGACTGCTGGCAGGTTGCTTTCATCCACTGCGAAGCCGTGGTTTTGCGAGGTAATCATCACTGTACCATCTTCGATGTTTTGTACAGGATGGTTGGCACCGTGGTGACCGTGCGCCATTTTCATGGTTTTTGCGCCAGAAGCCAGAGCAAGAATCTGGTGACCTAAACAGATACCAAACACAGGGAGATTGGTGGTTTCAACAATAGTTTTTACAGCTTCAATTGCATAATCACAAGCAGCTGGGTCGCCAGGGCCGTTCGACAGGAACACGCCATCTGGATTTAACGCAAGTACGTCAGCAGCAGGGGTTTGTGCAGGCACAACGGTCAGTTTACAGCCGCGGTCTGCCAGCATACGCAGGATGTTGGTTTTGACACCGTAGTCGTATGCAACCACATGGAATTTAAGTTCAGGTTGAGTAAAGCCTTTGCCAAGTTCCCATGAGCCTTCGGTCCATTCAAAACCGTTCGGGTCACAGCATTCTTTTGCAAGGTCTAAACCGTTTAAGCCGCCAAATGCACGTGCTTTTGCAATTGCTTCTTCTTCAGTGATATTTTCACCAGCCAGAATACAACCGTTTTGCGCACCTTTTGCACGTAAAATGCGAGTCAGTTTACGCGTGTCGATATCGGCAATGGCAACCACATTGTGTTGCTTCAGGTAATCCGCTAAAGACTGTGTAGAACGGAAGTTGCTATGCAATAAAGGCAGATCACGAATGATTAATCCGTTGGCCCATACTTTATGAATACGACCAGATTCTGCGTCTTCTTCATTACAACCTGTGTTACCAATATGTGGGTAAGTTAAAGTCACAAGTTGCTGTGCATAACTCGGGTCAGTCAAAATTTCTTGATAGCCAGTCATGGCAGTGTTAAAAACGACTTCACCAGTCGTACTACCCGATGCACCGATTGACGTTCCTTTGAAGATCGTACCGTCGGCAAGGGCTAAAATGGCGGGGGTGCTCAAACCAAAGCTCCTGAAATTTAGGCTGTAAAAAAGCGAGTAGACGAAAAAAAAGGAAGGCTACTATACAACCTACCCTCCTCACATCTGCTCGCTTGAACTTAACAGCGCATTATACGCACCAACTCTGAAAAAGTCCACGTTATTGAAGCGGAATATCCAATAAAAAAGTATTCTTTTGGTGCAAAAGCATGTTTGTCACGCAATGTCACAGAAATGTAAGCATTTAATAATTGTCTAACAAATCAAAACTTAAATTTTATCTGTTTCTACTATGCTATGGTCTTTCATAATAACAGGCGGGTGAACGGCAATGACAGCAGAACAAAAACAGCCAGCGGCTAAAAACTCCTTAAAAGACGTGGTGGCAGAAGGCACTGAAAAGCTTGAACAGGCAGCGCAAGAGGCCAAGCAGCAGGTTACTGAAGCAGTCGGGGAGACCCAGGAAAAACTGCAGACCGAAGCGAAAAAATTTAATGGCAGCGTGCAGGAGCAGCTCAGTCAGCTCAAGAAAGAGCTGCTACAGAAAATTGAATCGCTCAAGGAGCATTTTGGCAGCTCACAAAAAGATCTTGGTGAACTGAAAGAGTTTGTGAAAACCGAGTTTAATGCGGTGATTGAAGATTTGAATAAAATTGGCAAAGAGCTTAAAGCCGATGTCAGCCAGATTTCAGTCAAGCATAAAGACCAGTTAACCGAAACCTTCAAGCGCTCCAAAGAACATACCTTGGAAACCTGGAAAAAAGTTGTACCAGCAAAAGAGGCGGCACCTGCTTCTGAAACCGACACCACCCTTAAAAGCTAAGGCGTGTTGTAGCGGGTGCGTGCGATGCAGGCAATAAAAAAGTGAGGTCATGTGCCTCACTTTTTTTATACTGCGTTTTAGTTCAGACATAATGCCTAGAACTGATGCAGCCAATCGCGCTTGTTATGAAAATCGGCCTGTGGGCTGCTGTGCTGCATGGCGTAATAGTGTTCACCTTCAGAAGTGTTTAACACGGCAGTTAAACCAATGAACAGATCCGACCACTTTAATTTATGCTTGGCCATGAATTCGCCCAAGTCCAGACTGACATTCAGTCCATAATGGGTGCGTTTCAGCTGGTTGAGCTCAATATCATAGGCGGCTTGCGGCGGCATATCTTCCGGATAGCGATATTCCTCAAACTGATAGGCCTGCCAGGCTTGAGATGGAGAAAGATTAATTTCACGATAAAAATCTTCCCCATGAACCCCAATAAACACTTCAAAACAGGTGTTCTGCCAGAGAAAATCCTGACGCGGATGCGCAGACACCAGATCGGGCCACTGCACATACTGGTTCGGATCACGCAGCCAGTAACCAATATTCAGGTTAAACGGGCTTTGCTGCTCAATCGCCCCGACTAGGGAGATGGCCTGAAAACGGCGATCAAAAGCACTCAGTTCATAACTTGCCATAAGGAAAAATTATTTTGCCAGATGCGCGTGACGAACCAGGTTCGATAATTTTGGATTTTGCGGTTTGGCTTTTTTATACAGCAGGGCAATTTTACCAATGGTCTGTACCACTTCTGCACCAGTCGCTTCTGCAATTGCCTCAATTACAGCTGCACGTGCTTCACGGTCTTCACCGCCAATTTTCACTTTAATCAGTTCGTGGTCGTTTAACGCACGCGTGGTTTCTTCAATGACATTTTCAGTAAGCCCTTGTCCGCCAATCATCACAACCGGATTGAGTGCATGACCGATTTGACGTAAACGCTTGCGTTCCTGAATAGATAAAGCCGCCATAAAAATAACCTGATTTTAAAAACGGCTTAGTATAGCAAATCCCAATTTGAAACGCTGTAAAATCTGCGCAAATAATCGATGCAAATAATAGAAAAAATCACACCCTCTACGTCCATTTAACTACACATCTGTACTGCAAGCGCGGCAATTTTCACGTACAATTATAAATTAGAAGGTTTTTAATATTTAGAGAGTTATGGCAACACGCATTACCAACCAGAAATTATCCAAAAGTAGTCGTGCGTGGATGAGAGAGCACCTGGATGACCCTTTCGTGAAAAAAGCCCAGAAGGAAGGTTATCGTGCGCGTGCTGCGTATAAACTGCTAGAGATTCAGGAAAAATATAAAATTATCAAACCCGGCATGACGGTGGTCGATCTGGGTGCTGCGCCCGGCAGCTGGTCGCAAATTGCCGGCAAACTGGTCGGTGACAAAGGGCTGGTGATTGCATCGGATATTTTGCCTATGGATGCCTTACCAGATGTGACCTTCCTGCAAGGTGACTTCCGTGAGGAAGAAGTTTTTGAAAAATTGTTAAATATTTTAAATGGCCGGACTGTAGACGTTGTAATTTCCGATATGGCCCCCAATACATCAGGTAATAGAGCAGTAGATCAGCCACGACAAATCTATTTATGTGAACTGGCTTTGGACTTTGCGCAAAAAGTGCTGGGGCCAAACGGACAGTTTGTTGTGAAGGTGTTCCAGGGTTCTGGCTTCGATGAATTTCGCAAACAGGTCGTCGACAGCTTCGATGTATTAAAGACTGCAAAACCGGCAGCTTCTCGTGCACGTTCGAAAGAAGTGTTTTTGATCGGACAGGGCCGGAAGAAGGCATTCAAATAAAGTTTACTTGCCAAGCCGTTAAAAATTGTGCATTTTGTACGTTTTTAAGAGTTTTGTAGGCTGATCTTCAGCTTTAACATTAAGGTCACCCTGTAAAGGGCATGATCAAATTAGATTGATATGGGAATAAAGCTTTGAGCGATCTCTTCAAGAATGCCGTATTGTGGCTAATTATACTTGGTGTACTGATTCTGATTTTCAGTAACATCAATGGCAGTGATAAGCCAACGTCAATGAACTATTCCGAGTTCGTTGCGGCGGTGGATGCTGGTCAAATTAAAAAAGTTACAATTGATGGCGAAAGAATTAGTGGTGAAAAAGCCAATGGCTCACCATTTGAAAGTATTCGTCCGGCGGTTCAAGATCCTGAACTCATGCCGAGCCTCATTGAAAACAACGTTGTTGTTGAAGGTACTGCACCTCAACGTCAAGGTTTGTTGATGCAACTACTCATTGCTAGTTTCCCTGTACTTTTAATCATTTTGTTATTCATGTTCTTTATGCGCAACATGGGTGGCGGTGCAGGTGGTAAAAACGGCCCAATGAGCTTTGGTAAGTCCAAAGCGAAAATGCTGTCTGAAGACCAGATTAAAGTAACCTTTGCCGATGTTGCAGGTTGTGATGAAGCCAAACAGGAAGTGGTTGAAATTGTCGACTTCCTGAAAGATCCGGCCAAATTTAAACGTTTGGGGGCAACCATTCCGAAAGGCGTGTTAATGGTTGGTCCTCCGGGTACCGGTAAAACTTTGCTGGCAAAAGCCATTGCTGGCGAAGCTAAAGTGCCATTCTTCAGTATTTCAGGTTCTGACTTCGTAGAAATGTTCGTGGGTGTGGGCGCCTCTCGTGTCCGTGACATGTTCGAGCAGGCGAAACGCCACGCGCCATGTATTATCTTTATTGACGAGATTGATGCGGTCGGTCGTCACCGTGGTTCAGGTACCGGTGGTGGTCATGATGAGCGTGAGCAGACCTTAAACCAGATGCTGGTCGAAATGGACGGTTTTGAAGGTAATGAAGGTATTATTGTCATTGCTGCAACCAACCGTGCCGATGTACTGGATAAAGCTTTATTACGTCCAGGTCGTTTTGACCGTCAGGTGATGGTGGGCTTACCCGATATTAAAGGTCGTGAGCAAATCTTGAATGTTCACCTGAAAAAATTGCCTTCAACCACAGGTGTGGATGTAAAAGTCCTTGCACGTGGTACACCGGGCTTCTCGGGTGCACAGTTGGCCAACTTGGTGAACGAAGCAGCGCTATTTGCTGCACGTCGTAACAAGAACACGGTCGACATGCATGACTTTGAAGACGCCAAAGACAAGCTGTACATGGGTCCTGAACGTAAATCAATGGTGATTCGTGAAGAAGAACGTCGTGCGACGGCTTATCATGAAGCAGGCCATGCCATTGTGGCAGAAATGCTGCCGGGTACGGATCCTGTGCATAAAGTCACGATTATGCCGCGCGGTTGGGCGCTGGGTGTAACCTGGCAGTTGCCTGAGTTTGACCAGACCAGCCATTACAAAGACAAGATGCTGAAAGAAATTTCAATCCTGTTTGGTGGTCGTATTGCTGAAGAAATTTTCATTAATCAGCAATCTACCGGTGCATCGAACGACTTTGAGCGTGCAACCAAAATGGCGCGTGCCATGGTGACCAAATACGGTATGTCGGACAAACTAGGTGTGATGGTTTATGAAGATGATTCACAGCAATCCTTCATGGGCAGCCTGGGTAGCCGGACCATTTCTGAAGCGACGCAGCTGGAAGTGGACCGTGAAGTGCGCCGCATTCTGGATGAGCAATATAAAGTGGCCTGGGATATCCTGGAAAACAACAAAGATATTGCCCATGCTATGGTAAAAGCGCTGATGGATTGGGAAACCATTGATCGTGAGCAGATTCGTGACATTATGGAAGGTCGTGAACCACAGCCACCAAAAGTATATGTTGCAGAAAATCCGGTGATTGATGTAACCCCAAGCAATGGTCCAAGCACACCGCCACCATTGCCAGCCAACTAAGAATATTTTAAGAAAACCACCTTCGGGTGGTTTTTTTATGGCTATTGTTTTGTCATATCTAGTTGAATGCTATAGTATAGTCAATTTATAAAAATCACTGAGTAAAAATAAGAATGACTTTACCTGTTCTGGAATCCAGTATTTATCAGCTACGTTTAGAACCACTGAGCTGGGAACATTTTGCAGAATTAGAAAATGCATGTGCCGAAGGGGGCTTGGGGGAAGTGTTATATAATTCGGTACCTTACCTACATAAACTTAAACACTACTTTACCCAAGCTTTTGAACAGCAGTCCAAAGGTGAAAGAATGGCTTTTGCCGTGATTGATTTAACTTCAGACCGAGCAATCGGCACCACCAGCTTTCATGATATCAAGCCGGAAATTCCACGTGTTGAAATTGGCTTTACCTGGTATGCCAAACCTTATCAACGAACCTATGTAAACCGGGTCTGTAAATATCTTTTGCTGCAGCATGCATTTGAAGAGCTGAATGCTCAAGTGGTAGGCTTTCGGACTGATCATCTGAATCTTAAAAGTCAAAAAGCTATTGAAGCTCTGGGTGCCAAACAGGATGGCATCATTAGATGTCATATGCTGCGTAAAGATGGCGTGACACTCAGAGATAGTTATATCTATAGTATTTTAAAAAGCGAATGGGTTGATGTAAAAGCGTTACTGCAATCCAAGCTGATGCAATATTCCAATAAGAACTATTTTGAAATCTAGCTATTGAATAGATTGAGCTTTGCTTTATTGATCTTTCCATAAGACAATACCGGGGTTATTGTGAACTAGGATTGAACCATGCAGCTGAAGCCACTACGACCACAGATCTGGACTTTCGGTCATTTGAAACTGGATTTGTCTCAGCCGCATGTAATGGGAATTTTAAATGTGACTCCGGATTCCTTTAGCGATGGGGGGCTGCACAATCAGAAAGATCAGGCAGTAGTAAAAGCCCTGGAAATGATTGCTGAAGGTGCCACCGTCATTGATGTGGGGGGTGAATCGACCCGTCCCGGCGCAGCGGTGGTGGAAATTGAGGAAGAAATCCGCCGGGTGGTGCCTGTGGTCGAGGAGCTGGCCAAACTAAATGTGGTGATTTCAATTGATACTTCACAGCCAGAGGTGATTCGTGCGGCAGTAGCGGCCGGTGCGCATATCTGGAATGATGTGCGGGCTTTAACCCGTCCTCAGGCTCTGGAAACCGCGGCAGAATTAGATATTCCGGTGATCATCATGCATATGCGCGGTGAGCCAACCACCATGAATAATCTGGATCAATATGAAGATGTCACTACAGATGTTATTCGTGAACTCTCGCAACGGGTTCAGGATGCACTGGATGCCGGGGTCAAGGCTGAAAACATTATGATTGATCCGGGCTTTGGTTTTGCCAAAAATGCCCAGCAAAATCTGCAATTGCTAAATGAGTTCTATAAACTGACTGACATGGGTTATCCAATTTTATCTGCCTTGTCGCGTAAACGTTTTATTGGCAGTGTGCTGGATGCCGCAGAGCCACAGCAACGTGCAGTTGGTTCAGCCACTGCGCATTTGCTGAGTATTCAGCAGGGTGCCTGTATGGTGCGCGCGCATGATGTGAAAGCTACCGCCGATGCCATTAAAATCTGGCAGGCGATGCAATTGGCTTAAGGGCTGCTCTATACCAGCCTGCTTTATATCATATGGGTATTCAAATCTCGCTCAGTTTGGCTTTTCAGGGGCTTTGTGCTATATAGCCTGTCTTGAATTTGACCTTTTGTAGTTTTGAGTGCCTGTATGTTTACAGATTTACTTCTCCCCATGTTTGACGATGACTATTATCCCGATATTCTGGTCGCTGAAATCAAACAGTCCATTGAACAGTTTGCGAAAAAAGTCGCCAAGCCGAATTTGTCCGAGGCTGACATTTATCACTTCGCGCATGAAACGGTAAACGTCATCAACAAGATGAAACCACAATTTGAAGATCTGGATTCCTCACTGGATGATACTGCAGCGGATTATATTGCTGAAGCGATGATGATGGTGCTGCAAGACGCCGGCTATTTTGAGCTGGAAATGGAAGAGCTGGTATCCAATCGAGAGTGGTAAGCCGCTCTCTTTTTTTATGATGGAATGATCTGGGTTTGAGATGATCCCATCGCTCAATCTTACAGGGTGTCCAGTAAATAGCAGCTCTGTTTCGGATATGCTTTAGTCCTCTCATCTACCTGCACGACCTACTCAGTGTGTTGCTCTGCTGTGCGGGCGTTTCTTGATCATATTAAATGCTTGATTCATCGGCGGCATAAATGCTTGAAAAACAGCTTGGCAAGGTGAGTAGGGTGACCTGATATTTCATTCTTCTTTTTATATTTCTTCTCTTTCTATTCAATCTGTTTTATTAAATTTCGGGCATAAAAAAACCAGCTTGACGCTGGGTAATTTATTGCACCATTTTAAGATCTATTAAAATGGTGCCCGAGGCCAGACTCGAACTGGCACGCTTTGAGGGCGGGGGATTTTAAATCCCCTGTGTCTACCGATTTCACCACTCGGGCATGTGCGCAATAATAGAGGAGGATGGAAAACTTGGCAAGTAAATTTGCTTACAATTGCTTTCTTTTCAAGCAAATCATTGTATTAGCCTAAACTCGAAGCAGGCTGGATGTCGACTGTCATCATTTTTTCATAAAAATGAGATCAAAGCTAAACCTCGGTTTTCTAAGGTAGTGCAAATAAAAACAACAGGAAAACCGTATGACAACGCACATGAACCGTCGCGAACTGATTCAAAAAACCATTGCAGGTTTTGGGGCACTGTCTTTGCCACTCAGCTTAACTGCCTGTGGCGATGATGATCCAGAGCATTCATCTCCTGATGCGCCACAAATACAATTTTTACATGGCGTGGCCAGTGGTGACCCATTGGCAGACCGGGTGATTCTATGGACCCGTCTTAGCCCCGAAGATACGGCTATGCGTCTGGAAGTACAGTGGGAAATCGCGACCGATCAGGCGTTTCAGCACATTGTAAATACGGGCAAAGTGCTGACCACACAGGCGCAGGACTTTACCGTCAAAGTTGATGCAGACGGTTTAGAAGCCAATCAGACCTATTTCTACCGTTTCCGCTATGGCGCACAAAGCTCACTGGTGGGCCAGACCAAAACCTTGCCGCTTGATACTGCTGCAGTAAAGTTTGCAGTCTGTTCCTGCTCCAATTATCCGGCCGGTTATTTCCATGTCTATAAGGAAATGGCCAAGGAAAATCTGGATGTAGTCATCCACCTGGGTGATTATATTTATGAATATGGCGCCGATGGTTATGCCACTGAAGATGCCGAAAAACTGGGACGTACCCTGGCCGCCGATAATAATCAGGAAATTATCCGTTTAGATGATTATCGCAAGCGTTATGCTCTGTATCGTGGAGATGCCGATTTGCAGGCAGTGCACCAGCGTCATCCGTTTATTGTAATCTGGGATGACCACGAGCTAACCAATGACACTTGGATGGAAGGGGCGGAGAATCATCAGGACAACGAAGGTGATTTCTTTGCACGCAAGTTGGCTGCATTGCAGGCCTATTTTGAGTGGATGCCAATTCGTCCGGTCTCTGAAAATGACCATCTGAATATTTACCGCCAGTTCAATTTCGGTCAGCTGGTGCAGTTGAATATGCTGGATACGCGGGTACTAGCACGTCACAAGCAGCTGGATTATGCCCATTATTTAACCGCGACCGGTCTGGATGCCGCCCGATTTAGCGCAGATTTAACTGACACTAACCGTACCTTGCTTGGACGTACTCAGTTTGCCTGGCTGGCCCAGCAGCTGACTCAATCTCAAGCCACCTGGAATGTGCTGGGGCAACAGGTGCTGATGGCGAAAATGCTGATTCCGGCGGAAATCTTGCAGGTGCTCGGGCAAATCACCAGGGGTCAGGCAACCGTAGAGACCTTGGCCAATGTCGAGCGGATGCTGGTAGAACTGGTCACATTGAAAAGCCGTTATTTACAGGGCGATCCCACTTTAACCGCACAGGAAAAGGCCCGTATTTTGACCGTGGTGCCGTATAATCTGGATGCCTGGGATGGCTATGCTTATGAGCGTGAAGCACTGTATAGCGTATTGGGTCAACTGGGTAAAAAAGTGGTGGTGCTGGCGGGCGATACTCATAATGCCTGGTCTGCACAGCTGTATGATGCCCAGCAGAACTTTGTCGGGGTGGAGCTGGCCACCAGTTCGGTGTCCTCTCCGGGGATGGAAAAATATCTGCAGATTCCGGCGGCCAAGCTATACGAATTTGAATTTGCCTTTAATACCCTGATTGATGAGCTGAGTTATTGCAACCTGAATCAGCGAGGTTATCTGACCGTCAGCTTTACGGCAGATGAGATGCTGGCCGAGTGGAAATTCGTGAACACGGTCAAAGCAGCAGATTATCAACTGGATGATGCGCGTTATCACCGTCTGCAATACACGCCGGCTCTGGTGGAAATTAAAGACCTGCCGGCCAGTGCTTAAACCCTGTTTCTATAAAAAACAGGGATTGTCCCGGTTTTTTTATTGGCTGATTTCGTTGAGATAACTGTCCAGATCAATAAATTTAATCTGCTGCGCAAACTTGTGTTCAACCTGCATGATTTACTGATGCAGATTGGCATATTTCATCCGCTGTAGCGCCAGGTCTGCATAGCGTGCCGAACTTTTGGGATAAAAGTACATTTTTAGGTGGGTATTACGAAGCTGACGATATGACCAGTACGCTGCACGGCGAATCTGCTGCAAACAGTATTGCTGTTCTGGTGTAGCCTCATGACGAAACAGGTTTTCTTTATAAAAACGTACAAAGCCAAAACTCAGGGCAAAAAAGAACAGTATCCCTTGCAATAGCACGCTTTGCCAGTAATAGACATTTAGCGCCTGCACTAAAATCACGATCGCCAGTTTGATTGGGGTATGGCGGAGCATGCGATATAAGGCCGCTGCACTGTGTTTGAGTTGGTAAATCACATAGGGTGTCGTGAGCATCAACAGCAACATGAGCGCTAAAATTGCCATACTTTTGCTTTGTGCGGCATCAAACTGTGGCAAGTGCTGCTGAATCGCATCTGCAAAGACCATCGACAGCGGAATAAAAATCAGCAGGGCCAGCACCCAGGGGAGGATTTCTTTCCACTCATCCAGCATGCCTTTGATTTTTATTGCGCCATACAGCAGAAAATTGCGTTTAAATGCAGCCGGATGGTGTTGTTGTAGCTGTTGTAGAAAAAGCAGGGGCTGTTGTGGGGTCATGGACAGGGTCAACGCAGAAGCTAAATTGCAGGCATAAAAAAACCAGCTTGACGCTGGATTCTTTACTGCACCATTTTAAGATCTGTTAAAATGGTGCCCGAGGCCAGACTCGAACTGGCACGCTTTGAGGGCGGGGGATTTTAAATCCCCTGTGTCTACCGATTTCACCACTCGGGCATTTTTACCAAGATTGGAGGCGGAGGTCGGAATCGAACCGGCGTCCACGGAGTTGCAGTCCGCTGCATGACCACTCTGCCACCCCGCCACGTCTTGGTGATGCACATATTAGCAAGCTCTGGAAAAAAAACAATACTATAAATCGCGCATATGCACATAAATTCGGCATATGAAAGAAAATTGCCTAAATTATCATGTATTATTTGCAAAATTGATTCCTATCAACATTTGGAGATGTGCCGTGGCATTAGTTTTGGATGGTCGTGCATTAGCAAAGCAAATTGAAGCTGACTTGTTAACACGCGTAGAAGCATTAAAGGCGAAAACAGGTCGTACCCCAATTCTGGCGACTATTTTGGTAGGTGACGACGGTGCATCTGCAACTTATGTACGTATGAAAGGGAATGCCTGCCGCCGTGTCGGTATGGACTCTTTAAAAATCGAGCTTCCACAGGAAACCACCACTGAGCAGTTACTGGCTGAAATTGAAAAACTCAATGCCAATCCTGATGTACACGGTATCCTGTTACAGCATCCGGTACCGGCACAAATTGATGAGCGTGCCTGCTTCGATGCCATTTCACTTGAAAAAGATGTCGATGGTGTGACTTGTTTGGGTTATGGTCGTATGGCGATGGGTGAAGCGGCCTATGGTTCGGCAACACCAGCGGGCATCATGACTATTCTGAAAGAAAACAACATCGAAATCGCGGGTAAACATGCAGTGGTGGTTGGTCGTTCGGCTATTCTGGGTAAACCAATGTCGGCGATGCTGCTAGAAGCCAATGCAACTGTAACCACCTGTCACTCACGCACACAAAACCTGGCTGAATTCGTGAAGCAGGCAGACATTATTGTGGGCGCAGTTGGTAAAGCTGAACTGATTCAGAAAGACTGGATTAAGCCAGGTGCAGTGGTCGTTGATGCGGGCTTCCACCCACGTGAAGGCGGCGGTGTTGGTGATATCCAACTCGTTGGTATCGAAGACATCGCTTCTGCTTACACACCAGTGCCAGGTGGTGTTGGTCCGATGACGATTACAACCTTGATTCGTCAAACCGTAGAAGCGGCTGAGAAGGCTTTGGGTTAATAAATTGACCTCTCCCTGACCCTCTCTTGCGCTTCGATTTAAAAGCAGTGCTTTAAATCTTGCTCAGGAGAGGGAAAAATCATTGTAAAAATAATGGATACTCCTTCTCTTGCGCCGTATACGGCTCAGGGAGAAGGTTGGGATGAGGGTAAAACCTCTAACATCAGATTTTTGCTGAAATACATAAAGAATAAAAACCCAATGAGCTGCACCTTTCAATTTCCTAAAGCCCCTGAACATCTATTAAGTGCTTTGCATGATGTGATTCCACATTGTGAACTGCAGGCACAGCAATTGCCTGAAACACCGATTTCACTTTGGTTGATTCCGCCGGTTTTTCCCACCGATAAACTCGATGATGAAGTGATCCGCCGGATCTGGAATGATACGCCATACTGGATTTTCTGCTGGGCCTCAGGATTGGCGATGGCACAGTGGTTGCTAGCTGAGCCGCATCATGTGAAAGATAAAGTAGTGCTAGATTTTGGCGCAGGTTCAGGTGTGGTGGCCATTGCTGCCAAAATGGCGGGTGCTAAACGGGTGATCTGCTGTGATATTGATCAGGTCAGTCTGGATGCCTGTCGAGTCAATGCCGAACTTAATGGCGTCGAGCTGGAATATCTGGATGATCTCTACAAAGCCGAGCAGGTTGATGTACTACTCGCAGCGGATGTGCTATACGATCAATGCAACCGTTTTTTCCTGGATGAGTTTTTAAAATTTGCCCCAGAAGTGTGGGTGGCGGACAGCCGGGTGAAAAACTTTAGCCATCCCAAATATGAAAAGCTGGATGAGCGTAGTGCCACCACTTGGCCCGATTTAGATGAGTCGCCCGAATTTCGTAATGTCAGTTTTTATAAGACGCTGTAAACAGCGTCTTTTTTATTGGCTTGCAGAAGCTTAAGAGCAGGTATAGCGCACCACAGTTAAAGTGCTTGGGCGGGCAGTGAGGGCATCACGTGTGGCCGGATTTTCACTGCTGTGCAGGCCAGGGGTATTCGACAGGCTGAAGGTGGCACGGGTATCGCCAATTTGACGTCCTGGAGCAGTAAGATTATTACCGGCCGCCGGGTTGGCAATTTCATTGACGCTGAGAATATTTAATTTAAAGACTTTATTGCTGGCCAGCACTTTCTGGCAGGCACGTTGTAGGCGCTGTTCATCTAATTGCTGATTGTTGCGTGTTGCAAGGGTGTAAGCCAAGGTGGCTGTGCTGTCAGTGCGGCTTTCGATCTGATAACCGACATTGCCATTAAATTCGCGTGGCCCACTCTGGCAGGCAGTGAGCAGGGTAACCGTACAGGCAAGTCCTAAAAGTTTATAAGTATTGTTCATTGCTATTATGGCTCATGATCTCTAATTTATACTTTCAAGTATGCCATAAAAGCCTGACCTGGGGACGACTGCTTTCCTCAATGATGTGTTGAAATTTATTGCCGGTAAAATGTAGCGTATATAGGCAGGCAATAAAAAAGGCCGCTTTCGCGACCTCTTTCATGTTAATCAGCAATTAAGCAGATTTAACCGCTTCTAAAAGCTCAGCTTGACGTTTTTTCAATGCTTCTGGTAAACGATCACCCAGTTTATTGAATAACTCAGTGTGGCTTTCCAGTTCTTTGATCCATTGATCTTTGTCTTGTGCTGTCACAGTTTCAAATTGCTCTTTAGAGAAATCTAAACCAGTCCAGTTCAGCTGTTCGTAAGTTGGAACGCGGCCAATTGGAGTGTCTACAGCATCTGCACGACCTTCACAACGGTCAATGATCCACTCAAGTACACGCATGTTTTGACCGAAACCAGGCCATACGAAGTTGCCTTCAGCATCACGACGGAACCAGTTCACGTTGTAGATACCAGGCAGTTTGTTACCTGCAGCTTCAGCTTTCGCACCCACTTTCTCACCCATTTCTAACCAGTGAGAGAAGTAGTCCGCCATGTTGTAACCCGCGAATGGCAGCATTGCGAATGGGTCACGACGAACGATACCTTGTTGACCAACCGCAGCAGCAGTGGTTTCAGAACCCATGGTTGCCGCTTTATACACGCCATCAACCCAGTCAAATGCTTCTGAAATTAGAGGCACTGTGTCTGCACGGCGACCACCAAAGATGAATGCAGAGATTGGAACACCTGCTGGATTTTCCCAGTCAGCATCAATTGAAGGACATTGACCTGCAGATACGGTGAAACGCGCGTTTGGATGCGCTGCTTTTTCTTCACCAGTATGTGGTTGACCTTTCCAGTTGGTCAGGTTTGCAGGTGCTTCTTTAGAAAGACCTTCCCACCATACTTCGCCATTGTCAGTCACAGCAACGTTGGTATAGATCACGTCTTTGTGCAGCGTCGCCATACAGTTCGGGTTAGTTTTGGTGTTTGTACCAGGTGCTACACCGAAGAAACCAGCTTCAGGGTTGATTGCGTATAGACGACCATCTTCACCTGGTTTGATCCAGGCAATATCGTCACCTACAGTTTCAATCTTCCAGCCTTCATAACCAGCTGGTGGAATCAGCATCGCGAAGTTGGTTTTACCACATGCAGATGGGAATGCCGCTGCGATGTAGTGTTTTTCGCCTTGAGGATTGGTCACGCCAAGAATCAGCATGTGTTCAGCTAACCAGCCTTGTTGACGACCCATGAACGATGCAATACGTAACGCCAGGCATTTTTTACCTAACAATGCGTTACCGCCGTAACCTGAACCGTAAGACCAGATTTCACGTGTTTCTGGATAGTGCACGATGTATTTTTCTTTGTTGCAAGGCCATGCAACATCTTTTTCACCTTCGGCAAGCGGAGCGCCTACAGTGTGTACACATGGAACGAATTCGCCATCTGTACCTAATACGTCATAAACAGCTTTACCCATACGAGCCATTTTAGACATGCTGACTGCAACATAAGGAGAGTCAGTTAACTCGATCCCGATGTGTGCAATGTGTGAACCGAGTGGACCCATTGAGAATGGAACCACATACAGCGTACGACCTGCCATTGAACCGTCAAATAAACCGTTCAATTTTTCGCGCATTACTGCAGGCGCTTCCCAGTTGTTGGTCGCACCGGCATCTTCCTGGTTTTCAGAGCAGATGTAAGTACGGTCTTCAACACGAGCTACGTCAGAAGGATCAGAGTTTGCAAGATAAGAACCAGGGTGAGTTTCTTGGTTAAGCGCTTGCATTGTGCCGTTAGCGATCATCAAGTCGATATAACGTTGATATTCTTCTGCGCTACCGTCACACCATTCAATTTTTGCTGGTTTTGTTAATTTAGCAATCTCTTCCACCCAAGCAATAAGCTTAGGGTGACGAACGAATTCTGGTGCGTTCACTTGGGTCATGGTGAGGCCTATCTAAAATGTGTACAAACTGTTGTACAAAGTACAATCTGAGAGATGAAATGAACCGCTCAGATGAAATATGAAAAAAAAGTGGCTGTATTAAAGCACAAAATGACGAAAAAAATAAGACTAAAGGACTAAAGGAATTATTTTGGTAGTTAATGCAATCTAAATGATAAGTTTATAAAAAACAAAAAGATAATGTTTAAATAAGGGGGTATCTTATTTATTTTTTATATTTATGTATATTATTTAATTTATTTATTTCTTTTTAAAACAATAATTTATATCTAAATTTTTTCTGAGAATCATTATTGATTAAATAAATGGTGGTAATTCGATTTTTACATAAAGGTGCTTTAAATTTCCACTTAATTGGCTGAAATTAGAACAAATGCTTTAAAGATGTGGACAAAATGTCTGAACAATTCAAGCCATTGTCTATTGTGTATAACAAAAAATCAGGCTTTCATGCGACCCATAAAACCGAGGTGTATGAAGAGCTGATCCAGATTTTTTCCCAATACGGTTTTGAAATCCAGTCCTTTGATATCGAACAGTATGCCAGTTTTGATGAATTAATGGCGCAGGTATTTTTACGTCATCAGGACCCGGACAATTATGGCGTGGTGGTGGCCGCAGGGGGCGATGGCACCTTGAATGCTGTGGCGGCCAAACTAATTCATACCGATATTCCCATGGGCATTTTACCTTTAGGTACCTTTAACTATGTGGCCCGCGTATTTGATATTCCGGTGGATATTATTCAGGCAGCGCATGTGATTGCAACCGGCCGGCCACGCAAGGCGCATATCGCGCGGATCAATGAACACATCTATTTAAACAATGCCAGCTTAGGGCTGTATCCTTTATTTATCCAGAAACGGGAGCTGTATAACCGCTATCTGGGTCGCTTTCCTTTACATGCCTATACCTCCGGTCTGGATGTACTGATTCGCCATCGCAAGGAACTGAAATTAAAAGTTGAAGTCGATGGCAAGCTGTTTCCGGTGAAAACTCCGTTGGTATTTTTTGGCAATAACCAGCTGCAATTGTCGGAGATGAATTTGCGTATTGCTGCAGCGGTGGCACAGGGCAAGGTGGCCGGCATTGTGGTGGCGAAAAGCGATAAGTTGACCTTGTTTAAAATTTTATGGCAGCTGGTGAAAGGGGAAATTGAACAAGCACCCGATGTATATACTTTTGCTGCAGATCAGGTGGTGATTCACGCACAACTAAAAACCATGCAGGTGGCCATTGATGGTGAAATTGTCCGGATGCGACCACCGCTAAAAGTCACAGTGGAAAAAAATGCCTTAAATATGATGGTGCCTTATGATTCTGCATCTGTCTGATTTGCATTTTGGCACCGAAAAGCCGGCCTGCATGGCAGCCATCCGGCAATTTTGCCTGGAGCATCAGGCTGAAGCGATAGTGGTCAGTGGTGATTTAACCCAGCGTGCGCGTTTTAAACAGTTTTATGACTGTAAGCAGTTTCTCGACAGCCTGGAGCGGCCGTATCTGGTGGTGCCGGGCAATCATGATATTCCGCTATTCGATTTATGGACCCGTTTTGTCAATCCATTTGCGCGTTATCAGCTGTTTTTTGGCAAGATGGAAACTGTGCTGGAAACCGAGCATTTTTTTCTGATTGGTTTAAACAGTATCCGGCGGCGTTACCATACCCGCGGGCATATTTCGCTGGCGCAAATCCAGCTGGTCGATCAGATTCTGGCCGCGGCGCCGGCGCATAAAATCAAGCTGATTGCTGCGCATCAACCGTTTTATACCCCGCCGGATGATCCGCATGGGGTAAAAGACTGTCCAATGCTTGGCAAAATGGCGCTGGAAAGCTGGAGCCAGCATGGCCTGTTCGGGCTGTTGCATGGTCATCTGCATCAGTCCGCAGTCTATGATTTAAACCAGATTTATCATTTGCAGGCCAGTCATCCGGTGCTGGATATTCATGCCGGCACGGCGCTGTCTTATCGTCTGCATCATCGTTTTAATAACAGCTTTAATGTGATTCATGACAGCGGTGAAATTCAGGCCTATTTTTTTAATGAACGCACGCAAAAATTTGAACCGTATTAGAAATATGAGGAATAAAGCGACAGTGGTCTGATGGCTGGCGAAAAAAAAGACAAAAAACAGATTTTTTTTCATTTTTCCCCTTGAAGCGTTTTTTTCCATCCCCACAAAAGTGACATCTAAAATTCATTTTGATGATGACCAAAGGAATAAATAAGTCGTCATCAGTTATCTAACGAAGACTTAGTCTGATGGAGTTATTTATGAGCAACATTCGTCCATTACATGACCGTGTAGTAATTCGTCGTGTCGAAGAAGAAACAAAAACTGCTGGCGGCATTTTATTGCCAGGTTCTGCTGCTGAAAAACCTGCTCAGGGTGAAATCATTGCAGTTGGTAATGGTCAAATCACAGACAATGGCGTACGTGCATTAGATGTGAAAGTTGGCGATAAAGTATTGTTTGGTACTTATGCCGGCACCACTGTAAAAGTAGACGGTGAAGAACTGCTTATTATGAAAGAGTCTGACATTTTAGCTGTTTTAGAAGGCTAATTTCTCACTAACTCAATGGTTATCAGATTTAGTTAAGATTTAAAATTGGAGTAAATCATGTCAGCTAAAGACGTAAAATTTGGTGATTCAGCTCGTAGCAAAATGATTGCGGGTGTCAACATTCTTGCAGATGCAGTGAAAGTAACTTTAGGTCCTAAAGGCCGTAACGTGGTGATCGACCGTTCTTTCGGCGCACCGCACATCACTAAAGATGGTGTTTCTGTTGCGAAAGAAATCACGTTAAAAGACAAGTTCGAGAACATGGGTGCGCAACTGGTTCGTGAAGTGTCTTCTAAAACCAATGACATTGCAGGTGACGGTACCACAACTGCAACTGTATTGGCGCAAGCCATCCTGAACGAAGGCATCAAGTCAGTGACTGCGGGTATGAACCCAATGGACTTGAAACGCGGTATCGACATCGCGGTGAAAACTTTAGTGGCTGAAATCAAATCAACTGCACAACCTGCATCTGATTCGAAAGCAATTGAACAAGTCGGTTCGATCTCTGCAAACTCTGACACCACTGTAGGTGCTTTAATTGCACAAGCAATGGAAAAAGTGGGCAAAGAAGGCGTAATCACTGTTGAAGAAGGTTCAGGCTTTGAAGATGCGCTTGACGTTGTAGAGGGTATGCAGTTTGACCGTGGTTATATCTCTCCATACTTCGCCAACAAACAAGACACGCTCACTGCTGAACTTGAAAACCCGTTCATCCTGCTGGTAGACAAGAAAGTCAGCAACATCCGTGAACTGATTACGGTTCTTGAAGCAGTTGCAAAAACCGGTAAGCCACTATTAATTATCGCTGAAGATGTTGAAGGTGAAGCGCTTGCAACGCTTGTTGTGAACAACATGCGCGGCATCATCAAAGTATGTGCGGTGAAAGCACCTGGCTTCGGTGACCGTCGTAAAGCAATGCTGCAAGACATCGCGATTTTAACTGGTGGTACTGTGATTTCTGAAGAAATCGGTATGCAGTTAGACCAAACAACGCTTGAACACTTAGGTACTGCACACAAAGTAACTGTATCTAAAGAAAACACCGTGATTGTGGATGGTGCGGGTAACGCAGGCCAAATCGCTGAGCGTGTTCAACAAATCCGTGCGCAAATCGAAGAATCGACTTCTGAATACGATAAAGAAAAACTTCAAGAACGCGTTGCTAAATTGGCAGGCGGTGTAGCAGTGATCAAGATCGGTGCTGCAACTGAAGTTGAAATGAAAGAGAAAAAAGACCGCGTAGACGACGCGCTTCATGCAACTCGCGCTGCAGTTGAAGAAGGTGTGGTTGCTGGTGGTGGTGTTGCACTGGTACGTGCTGCCAAAGCACTTGACGGTGTAACAGGTGCCAACGATGACCAAAACGTAGGGATCAACATCCTGCGCCGTGCAATCGAAGCGCCGCTTCGTCAAATCGTGGCAAACGCAGGTGATGAACCATCTGTTGTGATCAACGCTGTGAAAAATGGTGAAGGTAACTTCGGTTATAACGCTGCAACTGGTGAATACGGCGACATGCTTGAAATGGGTATTCTTGACCCAGCGAAAGTAACCCGTTCTGCACTTGAGCATGCTGCATCTGTTGCGGGCCTAATGTTGACCACTGAATGTATGATCACTGAAATCCCAGAAGATAAACCTGCGATGCCAGATATGGGTGGCATGGGTGGTATGGGCGGCATGATGTAAGTCATCGTCCGATCATCGATCATAAAAAATCCCCGCATTTGCGGGGATTTTTTTATTGAAATATTAATAAAAAGTTATATTTTTTGTTTAAAATAAAGTAGAATCTGAGACTTATTTTTAATTACTGCCAGTAAGTGTTAACTGTGTAGTTGTTTTGGGGAAAATCCCAAAAAAGTTGGGTTTTTAAAGTTTTATTATTGGTTTTTATGAACTTTTAGTTTATATTTTTATCAATATGTAATTGATATTTTTTGATACTATGGATAAATCAGTTATTATAAACAATGAGGAAGCTGCAGTAGTTGAGCGCCGTACTGAATTTATATTGGTCAGTAGGGCGGAGTTAAAATCATTATATAAAAAGATAAAAGACTATGAGGAGCGAATAAGAAAATATGAGCTACAGGAAAGAAAAACTTTAGAATTTCTTGCAAAAAAAATTAACCGTGGCTAAGTTCATCAATTAACTTTTTAATCAATTCTTTCTGCTGACTTTTTAAAGCACGAAATTTGAGAAAATAATCCAAATCTAATGAGTCCAATTCAGTCAACTGGGATTCTAAATTGCCAGTTTCATCGCCAAATCTTAACCATTGATTTGACACATTAAGCCAAATTGCTAAGGTCGCTAATTTATCTTGATTTGGAATTGCTTTGCCTAATATCCAGTTATTTGCAGACTGTACAGATATAGGTTGGCCATCATAACGATGATTAAACTCTTTTGATAAATAAGTAGGGCTGATCGGGTGTTTTGAATTCTGGAGAGCTTGTTTCAAGCGCTCTGCAAACAAAATTTTTTCTTGTTGGCTACTCATATATTTTTACTGATTAAGGCCTCGATATGTAACACTTTTTTAAAGTGTATTTAAACTACTATTTTCAAAGAGTAGATTTTAGGAAAACTTTACAGGGATTTCAATTGTACTACATTTATTTGTACTCTCTTCTACGTAATTATTTGTAACTCATAGCTTTCTTTCTTATGAAGCAATACTTTTGGCAGATTTTATCAATCAGAATTACAATAAAATTGAATTAATATAAACCAAAAGTTTATGCTTGTTTATTCATATAATATGTTTTAAAACAGTAAGTTATGGTTGATTTTTTTTAATCTTTGGCAATAAATTTAAATTTTTAATTAAAATAAATCAAATTTTGATTGATATTTTTGTTTCAGTTTGTATATTATTGCTTCAGGACCGCTAGAGCAGCGGTAACCGGGTGGATGGCATTCTCCAGAACAACCAGACATTCAACTCAGTTTTGCTGGTTTACATCATCCTAGGGTAGGCCAGTCTTTTTATAAAAATTGAAGGAAATTTATATGAAATTTCAGAAAACGCTTTTAGCAGCAAGCTTGGCAGTAGTAGCAGTATCAGCAAATGCTAAAGTAGCTAATCCAACCCAGCAATCAGAAGGTATTTTTGATGGTGATTATATTTATTCACCTGTATTAAATACTGGTAATAACTGGGTAGACTTAGGTACGGGCACGGTTACAGGAACAACGGGCTCTACAGGATCTGCACAAACTTATGAGATCTTTAATTATAAGACTGAATCTGGTAAGAATGTTGTTAGTTTGACTAAATTAGGTTCTACGACTTCTGAAGGTTACTTTGAGATTGTTACTGACAAAGTAACAGGTCAAAGCCGTTTAGTTGAATACAAAGGTGGCGATGTTCTTTTAAATACTTTGTCTGATGGTGGTCAGTTGAGTGATGTAACCACTGGTACAATAGTTACTGGTTATGAATTAAAAGAAGTTAATGATGAACATCTGATTTATGGCTATCAAGGTAATGTTGGTGCAGCAAACAGAATTCTTGAGGGTGCATATATTAATCCAGAAGGTGAAACTGAAGAGTTTGAAGGTACTTTAGTGCAACCAGGTGCTTCTGTAAGTAAATATGTGAATACGGGTATTATTGGTAACACTGGTGCTTACAATGCTGCTGGTCAGCCAGTTGATGTATCTAAAAATATTTATGGTGTAAGTGCTAAAGATGGCAACAATTTTGTTGCATTAACAGGTAATGGTATTGCATTAGCTGATCTTAGCTTAGGCACTCTTCAGTATGACGGCAGTGTTATTACAAATGAAAAACAAGTAGGTGCAGCAAATAGTTCGACATTAAAAACTCGTCAATATACTATTAATGGTCGTACAATTCTTGAAGTTTATAATGATGACGCTGGTAATGAAGTTGCTTCAAAATTCTATGCAGCAACTGAAAATGCTGATGGTAATTATACACTGGCAGGAGTTGCTGATGTAACAGCAGCAGATGTAGCTGATTTATTACCAACTCGTACAGGTACAGCAACATATACAACTGGTAAATTTGAACAAGCAGTTGTTCATAATACAATTACTAATAAAAATGTAACTTATAGCGAATCGGTTACATCTGTAGATAAATCTAAACTTCAAGCAGGTATTGTAAAAACTACTGGTGTTACTGGTGCTACTGCAGTCGCTAATGAAAACGTTGGTGAGGCTACTATCAAAACTACTCAATCAGTTTCAACTGGTGTGATTAATAAAGTAGATGACCAAAACGTTTATGGCGTTGAAGTTAAGAAAACGACTGTTGATTCAGAAGGTAAGCAAACTACTGCAACAACAAAAATCACTGCTGACTATGTTGACTCTGGTGACTTCCGTATCAATGGTGTAAGTATCGTTGATAACATTAAAGAGTCTGTTGATGGTGCTGTAGCTGGCGCTACTGAAGCTATCGATGCTAAAGTAGCAGAAGTAGATTCTAAAATTGTTGAAGTTGATTCTCGCTTAACTCAGTTTAATACTACGGCTGCTAACTTAAATTCACGTGTTGATCAATTGAATCAACGTGTGGATGATGTTGAGAAAACATCTTACCGTGGTATTGCAATCGCTTTAGCGGCACAACAGCAAATTCCAAATATCGGTGCAGGTCAAATGGCTGTATTCGGTGGTGTAGGTCACTATGAAGGTGAATCAGCAGTTGCATTAGGTCTAGCAAATGTATTTGCAAATGGTAAAACTTCGCTAAGTGCTGCACTGGGTGTTGCAGGTAGTAGTGAAGTGGGTGGCCGTATTGGTCTATCACACGTTTTCGGTGGTAAATAATTTACCAATTTGAGAATGGATTAAACACAGAATCCCCGCATTTGCGGGGATTTTTTTATAGGGGTAAGGATTTATAACCCTATAAAATATCTTGGGGATCTGTCGCATAAAATGTAAGAAATAGATAAGTGGTTCAAAAATAATTAAATGTATGATGATGTTTTGTATTAAATTGGTAGGGCTTAATGATTAAGCTGGGGAAGAGATGAAAGAACAAGAACACCAGATCATTGTGTTAATTTATGATGCCGCGATGGATACGCGTTTGTGGCCACAAGTGATTGAAGCCATTGTGCACTACACCAACAGTAAAACTGCGATCTTTACCGCTTTGGACCAGTTGAGTCCAAGCTATGACTTTGTGCATACCTATAATATTCCTCAAGTCTGTATTGATGCCTATCAGGATGAGCGGATTAAAGTCATTGATATGAAACTGCATGCGCCGTTATGGCAGCAAACCGCGGTAGGAGACACCATTGAGCAAAACTTACAGTCTTATGGCCAGATGCCAGGCACTGATGAATATATCTTTTATGAGCGTTGTCTGGAACCAACCGGGATTTGTCATATCGCAGCAGTCTTACTGGATCAGGGCCAGCATCGTTGGGCAGTTTTAGGCATTCACCGGGCACCAGATGCTCAGCCTTATAGTCCGGAAGAACATGAATTTCTTAGGCGAATCGGTAAGCATTTACGCCGGGCACTACAAATTCATCGGCAGCTTTGTCAGGCCAAGCAGCAGAAACTGGCTTTAGGCCATATTTTAGATCACTTAAAAACGGGCGTGCTGCTACTCGATCAGCAGTCCTGTTTAATCTATTCTAATAAAAAGGCTCAAGCAATTCTTAATCGCTCCAGCCTGATTGAGCTGGACCGTTATAATCATTTAAAAGTGGGCCGCGGCTTTCAGGCCAAACTCGATCAGCTCATTGAGGGGGCAGGTTCGGACTTAAGTCAATGGAGTAAAGAACCAGGCGGGGTGATTGAGCTGACAGCAGCTGATCAGAGTACCTTAATGCTAACGGTGATTCCTTTTAATTTAAGCCAGCTAAAAAATACTGAAGGACTACCAGAACAGGCCTATGTCGCGGTTTTTGTGACTGAAACCGGGCAGAAATATTATTTAGCCAAAGATTATTTAAAGCAGCAGTATCACTTGTCGAATCGGGAAGTTGAGTTATGTGAGGTGCTGATTAATGGTTATAAACTTGAAGAGATTGCAGAGCATTGCAAGCTGACGTTAAGCTCGGTGCGTACCTATTTTAAGAATATTTATGAAAAAACCGGGTGTACATCGCAGATTGAATTGATGCATTTATTAATGGGCTGTACCATTCATTTTGAACATATTGGTTAAAGCTGCCTAAGTCTAGCTTAGACAGCTTCTAAGAGTTTTTAGTTACTACGTTGTAGGGTGAAAGTGTCTTCGCCTTGCGGATGTAAGGTTAGACTTGTTCCTGAGATGCTATAAGTTGCATTAACTTTACTGCCATCCCAAGAGTCTTGTAATCCACCACATTCATTGGTGTCATATAAGACTTCTGTTGGTGTAAGCGTATTTGCTGTAATGGATAACTTACCATATTCAATTCCAGGCCAACCGCAATCGTCACCACCTTCTCCATCTAGGAAGAAGTAGTAATTATTGTCAAAGAAAGCAAAGAGTTGAGTTTCTGAGAACTTCCAAGTGCCGACTAAACCAGATGATTGTTTTACACGTGTCAGTTTATATGTACTATTTGCACCAGGTTCATGCAGAATTAAATAAGTGCCATCCGAGCTTAGAGTGTAGGGTTTACCATCACTAGCATGAGACAGACCTGCTGTACCATTTGTATCGTGAGTAATAGTTGGCTCAAAGCTGTTGTTTAAAGGGTTCCATAGAAGCGAGCCTAATTCAATCCCTGCTTGACTTTCAGCATCTTTTGGAGAAGCTTGTCCGAGTATATAATTACCATTCGTTAATATGTGTATCACTGCTACACTATTATTTTCATGCAATTGCCATGTGCCTGCGATATCTTTATAAAAAACTTGTTGTTGTTTAATAACGATTTCATCAGGGCTTACTAAGACTTGATCATTTAAGAGGTTAGTTTCTGAAATTTGAGTAGAGAAATTCTCAAAGGGTTGATCGAAAGTAATGCTAGGAATGTTTTTTAACTTCTCAAGTATTTCATCACTAATTTGCACTCCATCAGTATCAGGGTCTGAATCTAAAGCATCAATAAAGCTGAGTAGATTCTTTTGGGCAGTTTCATCTGTGAATAAATCTGCAGGAGAAATATTATCCTGAGCTGTAACTAGTCCACCAATTTGTACACCACTAATACTGAATTGAACTTTATCTCCAGATTGGTATTTAAAAGTTTTATTCTCTTCTGTAAGTGTGCCACTTATACCAGAACTGGTTTCATAGCTTACATTATCGACAGAACTATTTAAAAAAGTACCGTAATTCTCAGTGGTTTGATTTGATGGTGGTGGATTCTGATTGCTACCAGAATCATTGTCTGAACCGCCACATGCACTGAGTAAGCCTGCTAAAGTTAAGCATAATAAAGTTTTTTTCATCACGAATTCCTTGTTATTCAAATTGTCATGTCTGCAGTATAGAAATTAGATGAGTTTAGGTGCTATCCCAAAATTGGGAGGGTATAAGCCAAATATGTGAGGAATGATGGAGAAACAAGCATATTTTTGTGACAAAACTGCATTTTTTGATAGGTCGTCATAGAAGATCTATTTAGCTGTGGTAATTTGAGAAACCCTTTTAAGCTTTCTGATTTTGCTGATAAATTTGATGCTCTAGCAAGACTTAAATAACAACGCTGCCACCGAAAAGTGATCCTGTTTTATGCTGTCAAAATTTTTTATTGAACGTCCTATTTTTGCTGGAGTCCTGGCCATTATTGTCATGGCGTTTGGTATTTTTTCCACTTTAGGTTTGCCGGTCGAGCGTTATCCAGATATTGCACCACCCCGCATTACCGTGAGTGCCACTTATACTGGAGCTTCGGCAGAAACAGTGGAGGAGAGCGTGACCCAGGTGCTGGAGCAGCAGATTCGAGGGCTGGATCATCTGCTGTATTTTAGCTCGAGCAGTGATTCTTCGGGGCGCAGCCGTATCAGTATCAGTTTTGAAAATGGCACAGACCCAGATACCGCACAGGTGCAGGTGCAAAATGCGATTAACAGCGCCATTAACCGTTTGCCTGAAGATGTACAGCGCCAAGGCGTGAATGTGTTCAAATCTCTGGGTGATACCCATATGGTCATCGGGTTGTATGACAGCGCTGGTCACAGTTCCAATATTGAACTGTCCGATTATATGATGACCCATCTGGAACAGGATCTGGCGCGTATTGAAGGCGTGGGTGAGGTGGATGTCTTCGGTTCGCAATATGCCATGCGAATCTGGTTGAATCCTTTAAAACTGAAACAGTATGCCTTGATGCCAAGCGATATTCGGGCCGCTGTTGAAGCCCAGAATACCCAGGTGGCAGCCGGCAGTATTGGCGATTTACCCACCGCAACCGATCAGTATTTAAATGCCAAAGTCACCTCCGGTTCACGTTTAAAAACTGTCGAAGAATTTGAAAATGTAATTTTAAAGTCGGCCCAGGACGGCAGTTTTGTTTATTTAAAAGATGTGGCGCGGGTCGAGCTGGGGGCAGAAAATTATCAGTCCTTTAATACGATTAACGGCTATCCTTCAGCTGCGCTGGGCATCTCCCTGGCCTCTGGCGCCAATGCACTGGCGACCTCGGCTTTAATCCAGCAGGAAATTGATCATCTCTCCAAACAGTTGCCTGAAGGCTACAAGATAGTCTATCCACGCGATAATACGCCGTTTGTGAAGGAGTCGATGAAAGAGGTGGTAAAAACCCTCATTGAAGCGATTATTCTGGTGGTGATCGTGATGTTCCTGTTTTTACAGAACTGGCGCGCTACCTTAATTCCGACCATCACCGTACCGGTGGTGATTTTAGGTACCCTGACAGTGCTGTATGTGCTGGGCATGACCATCAATACCTTAACTCTTTTTGCATTGGTACT
The DNA here is from genome assembly GCF_013418945.1 of Acinetobacter sp. YH12112. Lineage (NCBI taxonomy): Bacteria > Pseudomonadati > Pseudomonadota > Gammaproteobacteria > Moraxellales > Moraxellaceae > Acinetobacter > Acinetobacter sp. YH12112. Next base: position 87,331 of record NZ_VPBA01000004.1, read on the forward strand.
GGCGATTGGCCTGCTGGTCGATGATGCGATTGTGGTCGTAGAAAATGTTGAGCGTTTGATGCATGAGCAGCAGCTTTCAGCCAAACAGGCGGCAATCCAGTCGATGCAGGAAATTAGCGGGGCACTGGTCGGGATTACCTTGGTGCTGACCGCGGTGTTTATTCCGATGGCATTTTTTGGTGGCTCGACCGGGGTCATCTACCGTCAGTTTTCCATCACCCTGGTGGCCGCGATGTCCTTATCTTTGCTGGTGGCACTGATTTTAACCCCGGCCTTATGTGCCTTAATTTTAAAGCCAAAGCAGAAAACCGCCCGATGGGCCGCCTGGTTTAATCAGAAACTGGAAAATCTGAAACAGCATTATCTGCGTTCTTCAAGCTGGACCCTGCAACATCGCACCATCTCTCTGGTGATTTTTGTGGCTTTAATCGGGGTATTTGCCTTGTTCTATCGAGCCTTGCCGACCAGCTTTATTCCAAGTGAAGATCAGGGCATGCTCACGGTACAATTTAAATTGCAAGAAGGCGCGCCCCTGTCAAAAAGCCGTGAAGTTGGGGAAACGATTCGTGCCTATTTTATTGCACAGGAACAGGCCAATGTTGATCTGGTGATGATTCGCTATGGCCGTAATTTCTCAGGTACTGGTCAGAACTTGGGGCAGGGCTTTATTGCGCTGAAACACTGGGATGATCGTCCGGGCAGTGACAATGCTGCGCAGGCAATTCGTGAGCGGGCCATGCAGCATTTCCAGCGTCATCCGGATGCGCAGATTATGATTGGGATGCCGGCCTCGGTGCGCGGTTTAGGCCAGACCGATGGCCTGCAGTTTTGGCTGCGAGATTTAAATGGGCAGGGCCGTGATTATCTGGAGCAGCAATTCCAGAGCCTGCGCAGTCAGGCCGACCGTTATTCCAGCTTTGCCAATCTGGATAAAAAATCCAATCCGGAAAAAGCCGAGCTGAATGTCAATATTCATCAGAAACAGGCCATGGCCAATGGCCTGAGCCAAGGCGCGATTAACAGCACCTTGTCGGCGGCATGGGGCGGCAGTTATATCAATGACTTTATTGATCGTGGCCGGATTAAACGGGTGATTATGCAGGGTGATGCCGAGTTCCGTGCCACCCCGGAAGATTTACAGGCCTGGTCGGTGCGTAATGCCAACGGGCAGATGGTGCCATTTGGTAATTTTTCTACCCTGAGCTGGGGTGGCGGACCAGAAGTGGTGAACCGGTTTATGGGCTATACCGCACTGGAAATGGAAGCCGATACCGCAGCCGGTGCCAGCTCCGGTCAGGCCATGCAGGATATTCAGCAGCTGGTTGACCAGCAGGACGGTGTTGATCTGGCCTGGAGCGGCTTGTCCTTTGAAGAAAAGCAGTCCAGCAATCAGGCTTTATTGTTGTATCTGGTATCAATTGGTTTTATCTTCCTGTGTCTGGCAGCGCTGTATGAAAGCTGGACCATTCCAACTGCGGTGATGAGCGCGATTCCACTGGGTATTGGTGGTAATATCCTGTTCAGCTACCTGGCCGGGTTCCCGAATGATATCTATTTCCAGATTGCACTGCTGACCACCATCGGCCTGTCCTGTAAAAATGCGATTCTGATTGTCGAGTTTGCTTCGATGGCGCAGCAGCAGGGGCGCAGCGCCGTGGAAGCCGCACTGGAAGGAGCGAGTCTGCGTTTACGTCCTATTCTGATGACCTCGCTGGCCTTTGGGGCCGGGGTCATTCCGCTGGTATTTGCCTTTGGTGCCGGTGCGGTCAGCCGTCAGGAAATTGGCGTGAGTGTGCTGGGTGGAGTGATTTTCGGTACGGTTCTGGTGCTGATCTTTATTCCCTTTATGTATGTACTGGTGCGTTCGATCTTTAAACTGAAACAGGCCTGATCCGCCGGGTTTATACAGAGAAAAATGCTGCTGCTTCAGGGACACTGCGGCAGCACGCAGATGCAGTGCAAATCACTTTACATTTTAAAAAATAACCAAGAATAATGATGAGAGTTTATGCTGAATCCTTTTGAACTTCAGGCACTGGAACAGGCCATTTTGCAGCAGCATCCAGAGCGGGTACAGACCCTGATTGCGCATATGAATCCGGCCGATTTGGCGGTCTGGATTGAACAGCTGTCGCTGCAAGCGCAGGTTCGATTGATTCCCACCCTGGAGCAGGCCGCGCTGATCTTTGAGTTTTTGCCAAAAACTGTGCAGGCGCAAATTGCCGAACAGCTGGACCCAGCCGATTTGTTGCAGCTGATGAGTGCCATGCATTCAGATGACCGGACCGACCTGTTTAAAGGTTTGAGTCCGACGCTACAGCCGTGGATTCTGGCCGAGCTGGCCCCGGAAAAACGTCAGCAAATTCAGCAGCTGGCGGCTTACCCGGAAGAATCTGCCGGGGCGATCATGAGTTCGGATTTTGTGACTTTATCCCCAGAGCTGACGATCCAGCAGGCGATTGAACAGTTGCGTCAGGTGGCGGCAGACCGGGAAACCCTGTACCTGATTTATATTGTCGATGCGCTACAGCATCTGCTCGGTGTGGTGTCCTTGCGGCAGATTATTCAGGCCGCGCCAGAGGTACAGCTGCAGCATCTCATGACCACGGATCTGGTGATGGGCCAGGTCGATGAAGATCAGGAACAGATTGCCTGGAAGCTGGCGCATTATGATTTTCTGGCCTTGCCGATTGTTGATCAGGCGCAGCGTCTGGTCGGGATTGTCACCTATGATGATGCCATGGACATTGTCGAGGCCGAAACTACTGAAGATATTTTAAAATCCGGTGCGATTGAATCCTTGCCCAACCTGAGCCTGAAAAATGCACCAATTTTATCTTTATATCGCCAGCGCGTGTTCTGGCTGGTATTTCTGGTGTTTGGCAGTTTGCTGTCCGGTTTTGGGATTGCCCATTTTGAAGAGATTATTGCCGCGCATATTGTGCTGGTGTTCTTCTTGCCCTTGCTGGTCGGTAGTGGCGGGAATGCTGGGGCGCAATCGGCGACCTTAATGGTCCGTGCTTTAGCCACCGGCGATGTGCATTTTCGTGACTGGTTCTATCTGCTCGGGCGGGAAAGTCTGGTGGCGCTTTGTTTAGGTGGCACCATGGCACTGGCCGTGTCGGTACTGGGTTATGTGCGTGGCGATTTGATGGTGGCGGTGGTGTTGGCCTTAAGTATGCTGGGCATTGTGCTGATGGGCTGTCTGGTTGGCATGAGCCTGCCGTTTATTCTCAATAAGCTGAAACTGGACCCGGCCAGTGCGTCGGCACCTCTGGTGACCTCAATTTGCGATGCCAGCGGGGTGGTGGTTTATCTGTTTATTGCCTCACAGCTGTTGTTTTAGCCTGTATTTACAAAGCAGTAAAACGTTTGAGCAGCGCGCTCGAGTATAGTAAAAACATGACATAAATAGATAAAAATCAGGTTGATTCATGACAGAGCTGCACAGCACCAAACCCAAACTTTCCCGGCAAGAGGTGATTCGCCTGGAGCGTGATCTGGCCAAGTTTGCCAATATGATGGATTCGGTGGTGCGGATTCCGTTTACCAAACAGGGCGTGGGCGCTGATGCGGCTTTAAGTACCATTCCGGTGGCCGGCGATCTGGCCGGTTTTGTGTTGACCTGTTATGCAATTTATAAAGCCAAACAGGTCGGCGTGCCACATGCCAAACTGAATCCGGTCATGAAGCTGGCGGTTATGGATGCGGTGGTGGGCTTTATTCCGATTGCCGGGACGATTTTTGATATTTTTATTCGCCCTAGCCGTAAGGCGCTGGATATTGTGCATGATCATATCCGGCAGGAATATGATATCCAGAGTGACCATCATGTGGTGCATCCTTTCTTGCATGAAAAACTGGAGCAGAAGCAGCAATATTCGGCATTCTGGCGTAATCCTGTGGTGGCCTGGCTGTGGATTCATCTTCCTGATTTATTAGGCCTGTTGTTCCTGATCATTCTGGTGGTGGCGACCTTGGCCGGGCTGCAATGGGTCTGGCAGTGGATGCAGGGTTTAAATCTTTAAGTAAGCTGTCATCATTCCAACCAGTATCTATCACACATAAAAACAAAAGCCTCCATATGGAGGCTTTTGTCTATTTAACGGTTGGGCATTATTATTAAGGCAGGTTTAACTGCTGTAATGCCGCCACACGCTGTTCAATGGTCGGGTGGGTCTGGAATAACGCTGCCAGACTAAACCCTTGTTCCTGACCGGCAGAAATCGCGAAGGCTTTCATTTCTTTTGGCATTGCATCTGGCATTTCAGATTCGGCCTGTAAGCGTAACAGGGCAGAAATCATGGCCTGTTTGCCAGCCAGACGGGCACCCGCTTCATCGGCGCGGTATTCACGTTGACGCGAGAACCACATCACAATGGCCGAAGCCAGAATACCAAACACGATATCCAGCACAATGGTAATCACGAAGTAGGCAATGCCTGGCGCTTCGCCATCTTCACGGCCAAATACGTTACGATCAATGAAATCACCGGCAACACGGGCAAAGAACATCACGAAGGCGTTGACCACACCCTGGATTAACGCCAGCGTAACCATGTCGCCATTGGCCACGTGACCAATTTCGTGCGCCAGTACGGCACGTAATTCATCTTTGTTCATACGCTCCAGCAGACCGGTTGAAACCGCCACCAAAGCATCATTCTTGTTCCAGCCGGTTGCAAAGGCATTCGACTGATAAGAAGGGAAGATACCCACTTCTGGCATTTTAATGCCAGCACGTTGCGACAATTGTGCAACTTCATTTAATAACCACGCTTCAGCCTGGTTACGTGGGGCATTCGGGTCAATCAGCTCTGTACCGGTGGTTTTTTTCGCCATCCATTTAGACATGAACAGGGAAATTAAAGAACCGACCATACCGAAGACAAAACAGATGACCAACAGGTTGCCTAGATTTAAGCCACCCGCGCCATGGTAACTACCGACACCGAAGAGTGACAAAATAATGCCAGCTACAACCAGTACCGCGAGGTTGGTTAGCAAGAACAAACCAATCCGCATCATTGAGTAAATCCTCTTAAAATGAAAATGTAATCTGATTCATAAATCATGCAAGTAAATATGCGGTGAATGTATTAAAAATTCAAGAAAAAATCGTGAAAATCAACAAAAAATCATCTTAGTCCGAAATGGTGATTCGGGCTGCAGCAGAGGCATGTGCCGTGGCATAGGAGCGGACCGGTGCATCGGTAAAGCTGCCATCTGCGGCAACAATAATTTCACGCGATGGGCGTGCAGGCTGGGCTGCAGTTAAATGCGAACCAGAAGAAAGCGTATTGGATTGGGCCAGTAACGGTCCCTGATCGCTACTGCTGACACCACCGGCATACAGATTGTGATAACGGCTGGTCACGCGGCGCACATAGTCCTGAGTTTCACGGAAGGGCGGAATGCCACCGTATTTGGCGACATTGCCTTCACCGGCATTATAACCGGCCAATGCTAAGGATGTATTACCGTTAAAACGTTTTAGTAACCAGGCCAGATATTTGGCCCCGGCCATAATATTTTCATAAGGATCGTAGGCATTAGAAACCTGAAAACGTTTGGCAGTGGCCGGCATCAGCTGCATTAAGCCTTGGGCCCCGACCGGAGAGCGAGCATTGACATTAAAGCCGGACTCGGTGTGCATGACGGCTTTAATCAGCCCAGACGAAATACCGTGGCGCTGCGCGGCCTGCTGGATAATATGGTCAAAGGCATTTTTATTGCGGCTATAGCTTGGTAAGACCGATGCTTCAGAGCTGCCCCAGTTGCTATAACGATGAATATTGCTGTCGGGATAATACGTCACTTTGACTTTTTTCAGGGACTGGTCTGAACTTTTACGATTGGTCAGCAGGGTAGAGCCATTATTGTCTTTATAGACATAAATCTGTCCGGCATGACTGTGCGATGCAACCGCAAGCAGCGTCACACATCCCCAAAAAGCCAGTTGTTTAAAATGTAATCTTTTATACATTATCGTATTCATTATGGTAACGAAGTTCATACTGTCCCCAAACAGGTGGTTTGAGTTTAACAAAAAAAACATTGATGAAAAGAGTCTTTACATTTATTTCCCCGTTTACTTTGTAAAAATCAAGCCCTGTTTGCTGACAGAACAATCAAAAAAAATATTTATTTTTTTTTATTCTGGTCTGCTTGACACACTTAAACCATTGATTTTAATTATAAATAAAATTGATTAAAAAATGATCAATTTAAATAGAAGCCTTCAATTGCAGGCAAGTGACCTTGTCAAGTTGTTTTAAATCCACAAAGTTATCCACAGCTTTTGTGGAAAACTGTGGAAAAGTCCAAAAGATAAGCATCTTGCTTAAAAGATGAACGCAAACGTTCAAATTAGCATAAAAATAAAGACAGCGAGATGACAAAAAATGACAAGCAGGAAATTACATTCTTTTGATGCGTGCCGGGACTGAATCGGCTAAAATTGCGCGGTATTTTTTTTATGGGTAAATCTCGTCTATGTTCTCGCCAGTTGAGTCCGATCAAGGATTTAATTTTAAACCAGAACTGCCAACCAGCTCTGCGTATTACCGTTTGCTGAAAAAGCTGCGTCGCCAGGTGGGTCATGCCATTCGTGATTACAAGATGATCGAAGACGGTGACAAGGTCATGGTGTGTATTTCGGGTGGTAAAGACAGTTATACCTTACTGGATATTCTGTTGCAGTTTAAACGTATTGCCCCGATTCATTTTGATGTGGTGGCGGTGAATCTGGACCAGAAACAGCCGGGCTTCCCTGAAGATGTGCTGCCGCGTTATCTGGAAGAAAATAATATCCCGTATTATATTCTGGAAAAAGATACCTACAGTATTACCAAGCGTCTGACCCCGGAAGGCAAAACCTACTGTGCAGTGTGTTCGCGTCTGCGTCGTGGTTCACTGTACGGCTTTGCCCAGGAAATTGGGGCAACCAAGGTGGCACTGGGGCATCATCGTGATGATATTCTGGCGACTTTCTTCCTGAACCTGTTCCATGGCGGCAGCTTAAAGGCGATGCCACCGAAGCTGTTATCTTCCGACAAGAAGAATATGCTGATTCGTCCACTGGCTTATGTGGAAGAAAAAGACATCATCAAATACGCGCAAATGCGCCAGTTCCCGATTATTCCATGTAACCTGTGTGGTTCGCAGGAAAATCTGCAACGTGCGATTATCAATGACATGCTGCGTGAATGGGACAATGCCCATCCAAAACGTCTGCACAGTATTTTTGGTGCATTGCAAAATGTATCACCATCGCAACTGGCAGACCGCGAGCTGTTTGACTTTGAAGCACTCGATAGCGAGCGCGAGTTTGACTTTAAAGGCAGTTATTCGCACGAGAATGAAGATGGTCAGTCCAACCGCATCAACATGGTCAATTTAGGCTATGCAGCTGACTAAATAGTCAAAAAAAGCATTGAACTTCAGTTCAGTGCTTTTTTTATATATTTGAATTATTTCAATATTGTATTAAAAATATAAAATTTGAACGCATCGTACAAAAAATCTTAGCCATCTTTTATAATTACATGCTATAACAGGTCACAAGCATCATTGCTTCACAAAAATGTTGTCTGGACAGGCGACACAAATGAACAAATAAATTGAGGAATAATCATGCCTGCTTTTTTATCTGATGATTGGTTTGCAACCGTAGAGAACCTGACGGCTCAAGCTGGTGACTTAAATTTACCACCTGCGCTTGCGAATCTTGCAATTAATTTGGTTGTTACGGATGCTTCAGGCAATACAGAATTAGCTTTAGACGGTGGCAAAATCCAGAAAGGATTGTCTGCAAATGCAAAAACAACCCTGAATATGGATGCTGAGACCTTACGTAAAGTGTTCTTGGAGTTTGATATGGCTGCAGCCATGCAAGCCTTCATGACCGGTAAAATCAAAGTACAAGGCGATATGTCTCAATTAATGGCATTGCAAACTGCAAAACCAAGCCAAGAGCAAAAAGACCTGTTCAAAAACGTTTTGGCGCAAACCACCTGATTGTGACCCGACACAAAAAAGCTTACCCGAAGGTAAGCTTTTTTTTGCCTTGAAGATCAACGGTGAAGCATTTAAATATTCACCAGCTGCGGCGTGGTCTTGATGTGTTCCAGATAGGCACGGATACGGGTCACGTATTGTAAGGCCTGACGATAACGTCCGTTCTTGGCTTTATTGCCGTCTAAGTAAGCATACAGGTTGACCCAGTTGTTCGGGTTTTTACCGGTGGCCTGAATACGCTTCTGAATCTGGCTCACGGCACCCGGACCCATGTTATAGGCCACCAGTGCATACCAGTTACGGTCTGGAAACGGAATATGCTTATAACGGTTCAGCATCAGGTTGTAATACTTGGCACCGCCCTGAATGCTCTGGGTTGGATCGGTACGGTTACTGACGCCCATAGCTTTGGCTGTGCTGTTGGTCAGCATCATCAAACCACGAACACCGGTTGGTGAAACAGAGTTCGGCTTTAAGTACGATTCCTGATAACCAATGGCCGCCAGTAAATGCCAGTCCAGATCATACTGCTGCGCAGTGCGCTGGAAGCTGGCCTTATATAAAGGCATGCGATTGCTTAAGTCACGCTGGATAGTATTCCAGGATTCCTGCTTAACCACATTCTGGTTATAGAACGAGGCCAGCTGGTTGATGGCACCGCTTTGTTTGCCACGGCAGACAAAGGCACTGGCGGTCTGGCTCAGCGGATCATCGGCATGTTTAAATACCCAGTTTAAATTGCTGTTTAGGCCATTTTTCTGCAAGGTGTTTAAATCGCCACAGGTGGCCGAAAAACCGGTCAGATGCTTGTTTTCAATGCTCTGAATACTGGCAGTGGTCATGGCAAAGTTGGCTTTACCTGACGCCACCCATTGCAACGCTGTCGCATTGTCCGGTACGGTTTTAAACTCGAGTTTGACATTCAGGCTATGCGCATAGTTGCGCACCAGGTCATAACCAAAGCCATGCAGATGCTGACTGTTCTGAAACACGGTGGTCGGATTCGAAACAGAAACCACGGTCAATTTATTGTGATTGACCACGCGATCAAACTGATACGCTGCTTTACTTGCATTAATACTATGAAACGGAATTAACGCACTGCTTAATACTAAGACTTTTAAAGGGAGAGAGTTGAAAAAAGAGTGAAGGCCAAGCCTCGACCCAGAAGTTGAACTACTGTGCATGTTGTCTCCGCTACAAGTAATTTATGCCCTACAAAGCAGGAGGCAAAAGGCCTCAGACTTTTTCAAGTTTGATAAATTCAATAAGAGGGTGGGCACTCATGACGTCATTCAAAATGACATGGGATGAAAGATAAAAAATGTGGCTACGCCACACAGGTTAAAAAATGATCATAATTAAAAGATGTGCGCATAATAAAGACCAAAATTTGAGTTGTCAAATTTTGTCCATAAAAAAATATAAAACTGTTTCATAAGTAAATGATTCTATTTAGGAAAAATATTTTATAAACTTTAAAAGTGGAGTAATTGGGGAGAAGGCAGCAGTTTTTGGTAAGCTACAGGCATATTTTTCTGCTGTTAAAGGCCATGAAATCGAGCTTAATTACCCGTGGTGGACATGACAAACTGGTCGCGGAACTTCAGCATTTGTGGCATGAAGAACGCCCTGAAATTACCAAAAAAGTGAACTGGGCGGCCAGTCTCGGCGATCGTTCGGAGAACGCCGATTACCAATATAACAAGCAGCTGCTGCGCAAGATTGACCGTCGGGTACGTTACCTCGGCAAGCGGCTGGAAGAGCTGCGAATTATTGATTTTTCACCTGAACAGGAGGGCAAGGTCTATTTTGGCGCTTGGGTCGATATTGAAAATGATGATGGCGAGCAGAAAACCCTAAGAATTGTCGGGGTTGATGAAATTTATGATCATCATCCACAACATATTTCAATTGACTCGCCAATGGCGCGCGCCTTGCTGGGCAAAAGTGTGGATGATGAAGCAGTAGTGCAGACGCCATCAGGTGCAAAACACTGGTATATTGTCGACATTCGCTATGAAAAGTTTGAAAATTCAGCAAATTAAATGATTTTGATTTTATTTTGTACAGTCGGTTGCGAAAACCTGGAAAAATATTTGCCAAGTTAAAATTTTCTTTATATGATAGCCGCCATTGGAAGCGTGGCAGAGTGGTTTAATGCACCGGTCTTGAAAACCGACGAGGGTGTGAGTCCTCCGTGAGTTCGAATCTCACCGCTTCCGCCAAATATCTAAATAAGCCCTTGTTTTTACAAGGGCTTATTTTTTGTCTGTAGTTTTACCCCTCAACCTACCCCTCATAAAATTTTGGATGTGACAAGCAAAAACAGGACGATTCAGGATAAGATAGGAAATGAGTATAAAAAACGTTAATAATTTTAAACTCATTTATAGCTTTGAAAAGATATTTTTAATATATAAAAAAGGGTTCACGAATGAACCCTTAGGCCGAAATAAAAAAGACTATAGGTTAAACATTGCCTGTGTATTCTTTCCACACATAAGTAATACCATTGCCCTTATAACGATAAAAACGAAGTGGCTCATGTACTCGTTCGATGAGTTGTGACCATGCTTTTTGAACTAGTCCTTGTCCATCGTAACAATGAAGGTGCTTCGGTTCTGGAAGAATACCTTGAAGCTGATAATCTGAGCAGGTTAGTTCCCACTGTTCTTTTAGCAACGGCAAATAATCAATTTTATCGCCGAGGATGTAAATGAATGCTTGTGCTGTTAGCTTATGATCCAGTCCTTTAATGATGCGCCAGTGAATATCAAAAAGCCTGCCTCTTAGCTCTGGTGCTGTATGTAGCCACTGAAAGTATTTTTTCAATACTTTTGCTGAATCTTTCTCGGCTTCCTCCTGGGTTTGGTAATGAGGAGGATCAATTTGAGAAATAAAAGGCAATTCTAAGAAAATACAATTGGCTTGCTCTTGTGTTTGCATAACACGTCTAAAGAAAGCTTTTTGTTCATTGCGAAGTTTTTGTATTTCTGCTTCATATTTATTCGTCTGAAGTTTTGCCTTGGCTGTATATAATTCAGCACGTAAACGCTGGAATAAACTTTCCCAAATATGATTAGGGACTTGATGTACTGATCTCATCAGTTGTGAGTTTTCAACAGCAAATTTATGGAAAACCCTTAAATAAGGATTTGTTTCAAAGCCATCAAAAAGATCGATAAAATAGGAAAACGGTGATATCTGCTGGAGAGCAAAATAGCACAAAGAGTTCATAAAAGGATGTGGATAAGCTGCAGTTGGTTTAGGAAAAACCCTAATTCTGTCATGTTCTAACTGTTTAAGAAAATCAATTAATCCAAATGCTCTTCTCCCAAAGCCTTCATCGGCATATGTCCATCGTGTTATTACATTCTCAGATAGTAAATCCACATGGTTGTTTGGATAAACATTTGACACAGCATGAGTTGACTGCAAGCATTGAGGTTGAGGACGGTGTAAGGGTAATTGCTTCATAGTAAGAATCTCAGTAATAAGGTTAAATAGATTTGTAGTATTGAGTTAGATTAGGACGACCCATACCTTTCTTAATATGGGGTAATAAGCCTGTATTGAGCGTTTTAACGCGCGCTAAGCTGCTATGTAAGACATATTGTTCGAACTTGGCAAAGTAGCGAATCACCTTTGCAATATTGTCGTATTTGGTCTGATCATCACGGTCAATGATGCCTATAGCATCGTATTTGTACTTCTTACGATTCTTACTGGTATTACAATTAAAATAGCTGTGTTTACCGCCAATTTGACTGTCCCACAACTCACCAATCATTCGACCTAAACTAATGTCTTCTCGATGTTTACGACCACAGAAAAAGAAAAAACAATGAATATGTAAAGCCTGATCTACGCCATATTCCATTTTTGAAACATAGCCTTTTAAATGCAGGGATTTACTGCGACGCAGTTTCTGTAAAATCGTATGGAAATGCTTTACGATTTGTTGAGGAGTAAAATGTTTTTTATCTGCAGGTAGATAGAGATCAACCCGAACACCCAATAAACGTGAATAAAGGCCACGTAACTTATCAATGTATTTCTGAACCTTTTTTTCACCCCTTTTCGCTACTTTGCGACGGTCATTCACACGCTGTAGATATTCAGGCGAATGTAACTGTTCAAAAAGCACTTTAATAAAGCGATTTAAGATTACTGCTAAAGAAACCTTATGTCCTGTCAGTCTACCATTTGCATCTACCTCATTAAGTTCCTCATATGGATGCTCAATTAAGTCATAAATAAAGTCTAGATATGGTTTTAAGGCCTTATCTAACGCAGCCATAACAGCCTCAAGCTGTTCACACTTTATATTCACCCATACAGCTGTTCGCTTGGAATTAAGTAAGAATGAACGAAGCAATTGCTTTATTCTGGGGTGAGTCAATTCCCAATGTTTTCGATTGAAAAGGGAAATATCCTCTTTATTTTTTGGCTGATACAGACTGTATAGGGAGGTAGCCTTTTGCTTAATTATTTCATCACATAAACTAATAGCGATGGTGCATGCAGCTACATTAGGGTCTATTAGGTGGTTAAGGAATTGATTGAGAGTCTGAGGACTAGGTAACTCATCGTGCTTGCTATCACTTTCTGAGTTTAAGAGATCTTCTAGTTCAAATTGCTCATTTAATTCATCGTCATACCCAGATAGGACTTCTTCAGACTCATTTAATAGGTCTGTTTCAATTTGAACTGATAAACTTGGTATTGGGTCAAAAGAATCTTTAACCTCAGTTTCTTTGATCTTAGGATAATGAATGTTATTATCGTTCATAGATATAACTCCAATCGGTAATAAAATACTGATTGTTGCCATCTAACCTATAGTATGAGCAGAGACTAAGTAAGATAAATAATCTTTATTTATAAAATATATAAATATTAATAAGATACAAATATATTGATCTAATTATAATCTTATAGAAGCCACCCATCAGAATTAGAGACAACAACTGTCTACAAGGGGACTTGGAATCCAGCCCCTTTCGGTAAAGTCGATAGATTTGTGGTTTACCTGACTGAAAAGATAAGCACTTAGAGCCTATGCTTTCTTGGAGAGCAGCCAGTGGTTAATTTCATGTTGAAGCCAGCCTACTGCGGCTGTTCCAAGACGCACGGGTTTGGGGAAGGTAGGATCATGCCTTGGGGATCGTTGGTTAAGCTTTTCATATATCGTGCTGCGAGATAATCCGCATGTTTCAATGACTTTTGGTAAACGAATGATTTGTATCGTTTGATTCTTCATATTATCCATGATCGAACTCCATAGGATGAGTTGGTTTTGGTTCGATTAAATTGTGATTCATGGTGAATATATTTTTTAGTGAAAAAATAATATATTATAATCTGTTGAAAAATATATGAAAAAATGGTGGAAAGTGGATAGGGAATATTGTTCGGTACGTTTTATGCGGATGCTGAAAACGATAAATATCATTCATGATATTCAAAAATCTGATGAATTTAGAGATTTTTATGATTGGCTGCGTGATTTCTACCAAGTTGAAATTAGTGAATTTATAGGTGATGTCTGTGGTGAATTCGAGCTGAAAGAAGGAAACTCTTTAAATACTTTAGATTTTAAAAAAACAGTACAAGGGTATGTTTTTGATTGCCTTCAATATGGGCGAAATAAAATCAATCAGGGTACCGAAGCTTTTTTGATCAATCATCTAGGTAATGATTTATTTGTAAAGGAAATGGATGAGCTTCGATTAAAGTTTAAGAAAAAGTTAAGTGAAGATGAGCAGCTAAAAGAAGCTTATATCAAACTGACTGAACATATTGATATACGTTACTTAGTGCTCTACCGTTTTAATCCGGAACGTCTATTCTTAACCTGGATTAGTATTGAAAATTATTTTTCCAGTCTAAACCAGCGCACAACGCGATTAAATCATGATGAGTATTTAAAAGGACAAGAATTTGAAAAGAAAATTTATGAGTACTTACATGATTTTGAAATTTTAGCTAAAAATAAAGGATATGAAATAGGACATGTATCAATTGCAGATTTAGCTCTGTTTACAGGGGAAGCAGATAAGAAGGATTACTTAACGTTTCGCTTAGCGGAAGACTTTAAGGTTCCAGTGGTTGACGCTTTGTTAGATTATTTGGAGTTTGCAAAATTTAAACTGCATGATACAGCTGCATCTATAAATGCTCCTAATTCGAATAATCCACGTTTAGAGCAATTACATCGAATTATCCAAATACTGAATGCAGAAAAATCTAAAAAAGCATCCCAAAAAGGAGCGGGAGTTTTTACTTTGCTCTGTTATACAGTCTATAAATTAAGGGGCTATGATGGTGCGGCACAATCTTTTGAGAATGAAAGTGATTTAAAAAAGGGATTTTTAGATTACTTGGCTAATTTACTTCAGTTGGTAGGTGTTCACTATTCTTATAACGCTACTGTAAAAGCAAAATCTAACCTAAAGTTGACTATATATTTTACAGCTTCGGCGATTCAAGAGAATCTTTTTGCTCTGTATTTTGAATTTTATTCTAAAATTAGTACATCACTTCAATTGTCTGATGACAAGATCAATGTTGAAACAGGTCTGTTTGAGCCCAGTTTTGTGGATTTAGTTACTAATTTTGACCTTAATAAGGAAGTCAATCAGAACGTATCATTTAACCGCGGAATAAAGCTATGTTCTATCAATGTAAATCAACTTAATACCAAGATAAGTGATGAAAAAGGGAAAGCTTTTAGTTTTGCAAGTTTGTATATGGTTAAGTAAGAAAAATCTTTATTTTTCTAAGATCAAGACTCATCTTTACACCGACCTAGGCTGACTATATGGCGCACTTTTAGTGCCTCAACAGCTATACTGCTGACCAGATATGTTCAGCAGTTTCACTTAGGGTAACCTTAACTTTTCCGTTAATAAATGATGCTATATTTAGCCTCTCGAATAGCTAAAACTTATAGGTGTAGGTCAAGCCACTATTGGTACTGATCGTTACTTCACGAACATACTCAGCAGCACAGCCCAGATAAATTTGCGCTACAGAACCATAACGCATATTTTTATAGTCATAGAAACCTTTGGTGCCACAATTGCCACGGTTGATCGAAACACCAGTTAAAGTCGTGGGATCGTTATTTAGAGAAACAATCATCAGCTTATCTACGTAGCCTGTCATGGTATGCTGTGATGGATCACGACGGACACTTAGCTCAAACTCTTCTTGGGGCGCTTGCTCTACAGCTTCAAAAGCAGGATCGTCTGGATCATATTCTACCATGGTGGTCCTAAATTCATCCTCCGGTAAAGCTTCATCTGTTTGTGCGGTAGTATTTTCAGCAGAGCTTGTTTGCGTTTGGGTATCTTTAGACTTTGGCGCATCATTGTCTGAATTACATGCCGTTAAAGTTAGCAACAGTACGCTGGATAAAAAAATAGATGGAATACAATTCATTATAAATACCTGTTCTTAAGCGAATATCGTGATCTACAGGGTGGAGGCCACTCTTGTATATTTAATTGTTAATAAAATTCTTAAGATTAATAAGCTTGAGGATTACTCACCGATCTTTTTAAATACATGCTCGATAGGGGTGTAGTTATTCAGCGTAAAATCAAAGTGAATTGGCTTTTTAAATGCGACATCAAATTTTTTTAAGCGAGCATTTTCGATACCGTTGAAATGCTTTCGTTGAAAAGAAATCGTACTCGGTTCAAGTATTGCGATAGGCTCATTTAATAAACCAGTTTGAGTATTGATAGCTTGATAAATGACTAAACTATCTAACTCTAATTTATTCCGATTAAAGTTAAAAATATACCCGACATATTTCTGTCCATCAGCCGTAATAATATTTTTTGCTAACTCTGGCGTGGATGGGGCTGTGAAATTTACGATCAGTTCAGATGAAAAATTCATGTCCTCAAAATGTAACTTTTTCGAGTCAGCATCATAATAAACGAAGTTATCAATCGGGCCACTTGGACGATCATTGGGCGTATAGCTGCTCGTCATGAACAAACTTTGTCTAGAAGTCGCATTTAAACTCATTTCTAGAAGTTTTAAGTCATAGTTTAAATTGGCATTTTTAGTATCCAGTTCTTTTTGAAGGGTCTGAATACGTTGTTGATATTGCTCTGTACTTTCAAACTGATCTTTTTGCGGTGGCTTAACTTGCATGGTCGATCTTATATAATTGATCGCGGTATCATGCGCTGCACGCAAGGAATAATCGTCACCTAAAGCAAAAGTGAATGCAGGAAATTGTTGACCTGTATGCCCGATGACCAGAACTTGATTGTTTTTTAAAGCCAGAACACTTCTTAAATCATTGAGAGTGGTTTGGAAATTCACGCAATTTAGACAATTTTCAGCAGTATCGTCATTTTCAGCAAACATCTGTAATCCAGAGATGGTCTGATACGGCGGATAAAAAGAAAAATAGCCCTCATCTTTGATTAATTCCTGAAAGTTTTCTCCCGTTTTAGTGAGCGGAGTCGTAATTTCATTTCGGGCGATAATCAAAGGGGAAGACACGGCCTGTGCGGGGGTATCATCATTCAATGACATTTTTTCAATACTTTGAGTCAGTTCTTCATTTTTTGTATCATTCTGTGGTTTTGAACAGCCTGCTAAAGCTAGGCTAGTCAGTAGTGCAATTGAAATGTATTTCATCCTGTTATTTCCCCATCAAATATTTTTAAAGTTTTAAAAATGAATTATGAAATTGACTGTAATTTCAAATACATATTATCTGGCTGTCACAGGCTCTAGTTATGTTATTACTGAGCGCAATGAGAACAGATCAAATTAGCTGTGCGATAAATTTCATCATATTGTTCCAGCACAAAGCAGCCCCTGAATTAAAAACTCAGTGGTTGATCAGTGTGATGAAATGAATCAGTGCACAGGGCAAGACCATAAAGTTGGAATCGGGATGAAATACCAAAGTTTGGGAGGGTATGAGAATGAAGCGAGTGCAGGGGAAGCACATAAATTGAATAGCGTCATAGATGACTCCTAGATGTATAGAAGTTCTACCAAATTACTGCTAAATAATGGTGGCAGAACGAAAAGGGGTTAGCAGACTGGACATCTAGAACCAGCACGCGCGAACGCGTCCCCCTCCCGTTCTACCGCAAAGGGGGACGAGAAGGTTTTACGCACGTAGAGAATACTCAGAAGAATAAACTCTGATGCGCTAGATGAACGGTCTGCTAAAACCGACTGGCAATGTAGGCCAGCCCTTGCATGATAATCGCTGATAAAAATCAGGTCAATTGATCTTGGAATCAAGCCGTTAAAATTAATATAAAAGCAGCTTTTAAAGTCGAATTCTAAAAAAATACAGATACATATCATTTAAATGAGAAGCATGTGGCTCCTTCAAAACAGCCTTATGCAATAACCCAATTCACGCTTTGCCTGCTTTCCCCCAAAGCAGGCTTTTTTTATTTCACTCATTTTTTATTACAGGAATTATTTAGATGAGTTTGCCATGTCCTTATTGTCAGTCCCGAGACACGGTACTACTGGAATCTCCACAACATTTGGTCATTAACAGTCATTCACCTTCAGCGCAAAACAATGTGATGTCACCTCTGGCACTAGCGACCTTAGGCATCAGTGTTTCTAAAAGTTTAAACATCCCCCCGATTGCAGGTGCCTTAGTAGGTGTCCTGATCGGTGGAATTTGGATGCTGATGACCGAGAATGAAGTCCCAAAAAGCTCACATCCTGTTTATACCCGACATTATTACTGCAATGACTGTGACCGTGATTTTAGTCCAAGCATGCGTAATTAAGCTTTTATACCTTTATAGACATTTAACTTTTTATAGGAATTAAAATCATGGCACATCAACTTGAACAAATGGCCTATGTTGGTGATACCCCTTGGCATGGACTAGGGAATCAACTTACCCAAAATCAACCGATAGAAGTCTGGGCACAACAGGCAGGTATGGACTGGCGCATTGAATCATCCAATGTCAGTTATATGGCACAGAATGAACGTGGGCAAAGCATCATCATGCCGTATGAAGACCAGCGTGTACTGTACCGTTCAGATACCCATGCTCCTTTATCGGTGGTGAGTCAGCGTTATCAAGAAGTCCAACCCAGAGAGATTTTAGAATTCTATCGAGACCTCACTGAGCAATCAGGCTTTGAACTGGAAACCGCAGGTGTCCTAAAAGGTGGGAAAAAGTTCTGGGCTTTGGCACGTACAGGACAAACTGCAGAATTGAAAGGTGGGGATGTCAGCAATGGCTATATTCTGCTAGCAACCGCATGTGATGGTACTTTAGCCACCACCGCACAATTCACTAATATCCGTGTGGTGTGCAATAACACCTTAGCGATTGCCTTACGAGGGCAGAGTTCCAATGCAGGCGTGGTCAAAGTACCGCACAGTACTAAGTTTGATGCCGACAAAGTCAAAGATCAACTCGGTATTTCAGTGAAAACATGGTACGACCACATGTATGAAATGAAACAACTCACCCAACGTAAAGTCACCCAGAAAGAAGCAGCGGCTTATTTTGATGCGGTATTTAACAACAATAGCCTAAGTGCGATGGAACAGGAGGATAACATTATTCAGTACTACCGTAATGTCGCGTCTCAAGCCAATCCACAACCCAATAAAACTGAACCGAATGGACGTGCCATGACCAAAGTCATGAATATGTTTAATGGGCAGGGACGTGGGGCAGATTTATCTTCAGCCAAAGACACCGCCTATGGACTACTTTGTGCGATCACCGAGTTTGTCGACCATGAACGTCGTGCGATGAGTACTGATCACCGCCTTGACTCTGCTTGGTTTGGTGCAGGGGTAGCATTAAAGCAACGTGGATTAGAGCAAGCATTATATCTTGCAGCCTAAATTTTATCTTGTATCCCTCTTTGCCACATCTTCGGATGTGGCTTTTTTTATGCCGTTTTTTAGAACGTATTGAGATGAGGAACATCACATGAACCCAAACATGACCACAACACCAACAGTGCATCACAGCACTTTAACTACAACCAATTCAACTGCTGTCGTTGATTCAGGACGGCTACATCCACCACCAAGCCCTTCAAAACGTAGTTTAAATGCCAAACGTCTGATCAACACCAAACAACTGGACTATCAAGCATGGCTGGAAGTGCGTAAACAGGGAATAGGCAGCAGTGACGCCGCAGCCGCCTGTGGCTTGAATCCTTATATGTCGATGCTAGAACTGTGGATGATTAAAACAGGACGGGTACAGCAAAATATTGAAGATGAAAGCTCAGGACATGCACCTTTATATTGGGGCAAGCAGTTAGAACCCTTGGTCGCAGAATACTACAGCATGCACACCAATAATAAAGTCCGTCGGGTTAATGCGGTGTTACAGCACCCTGATCCTGACAAAGCCTTTATGTTGGCGAACTTGGATTATGCCGTGGTGGGCAATGAAGACGTACAAATACTGGAATGTAAAACCGCAGGAGAATATGGCGCTAAACTGTGGCGAGATGGTGTGCCGTTATACGTGTTGTGTCAGGTACAACACCAACTGGCCGTGACAGGTAAACAAGCGGCACATATTTGTGTGTTGCTGTGTGGGCAGGAAACTAAAATCTACAAAGTCAGTCGTAATGAAGCCCTGATTGAACAGATCATTCAGGCAGAACGGCTGTTTTGGGAGTGTGTTGAAAATGACGTTCCGCCAGCAGTGGATGCCAGTGAATCGGCAGCCAAAGCTTTACAACAGCTCTATCCTGAACATACCCCACTGAGCTGTGTTGATCTAACGGAGGTAAAGCTTGCCAATGAACTGTTTGATCAGCTGATACAGGAGAAACAGCAGATTGAACAGCACCAAAGCCAATTTGACCTACTTAAACACCGTGTTCAGGCACTGATGCAGGAACATGAACGTGCTGTATTTCAGCAAGGTTCAGTGACATGGAAGAAAAGCAAGGACAGTATCAGCCTAGACATCAAGTCCTTACTTCAGCACCAACCTGAACTCATTCAACAGTACCCATTGCAGAAAGCAGGCAGTCGTCGTTTCAACATTTATCAAGATTAGCTTAAAGCCTAGAGCCAAACACTCAGCAAGAAGAAACCTGAAATCCCGTGCAGCCCTGCACGGGATTTTTTATGCCGATTTTATTTTAAGCACACAGGACAACACATCTAAACATCTCAACGACAGAGGAATTTCAACATGATTAAAGGTTTAGCAATCACACCACCCATCTTGGGACGGATCAGTATTGGCCGTGTAATAGAAAAGAATGGCAAGCGTCTGCCAGAGAAAGATGATCAGTTCACCATTACCAGTCAAATACAGGGTAAGGACGGTTGGATTAAACACCCCTTGGATGAGCAATTGCGTAGCCAAGCACCGAATCAAAAACTGCGCAGCATCCCTGTGCGGATGATCTTCAATGACCCTGAATTGAACTTACGTGCCGAGTACAGCTTGTTTGACCGACAGACAGGTCGCCCGATTTGTGTGGGGAATGGTCAAACCTGCCAACGTATGACATCACAAGGTGTAGAGCAACATCCTTGTCCATCCCCCGACTTATGCCCACTTGGACAAGGTGGACATTGCAAGCCTTATGGACGCCTGCATGTCAATTTAGGCGAAGCCGATGAGTTTGGGACTTTTATTTTCAGAACCACTGGTTTTAACAGCATTCGCACTTTGGCAGCACGTTTGAATTACTACCATGCAGCATCAGGTGGTTTGTTGTCGTGTTTACCATTGCAACTCACGTTAAGGGGAAAAAGTACCACCCAAAGCTATCGTCAGCCCGTGTATTACGTGGATTTAACGTTACGGGAAGGCGTGGATTTGCAAACAGCAATTCAGACGGCTAAGGAGATTGACCAACAGGGAAAACAGGCAGGGTTTGATCAGGCGGCATTAGATCAGATTGCACGGCAGGGTTTTGCCAATGCCAAGTTTGAGGTGCATGCAGAGGAGGGGGTGGAATTGCTGGAGGAATTTTATCCACACAGTGACAGTGCTGTAGATACAGAGCATTCAGCGCAATTGAGCTATGTGCAGGAGATTCAGCAGGGGTTGCAGCAGAGTGTTAGAGCTGTGAATTGAGCACAGTTGAATTATCTAGTCAGCTTGGTAAGTCAATTAATGGATTCTGAACAAGTTGGCTAGTCACTAATTGAAGGGAGCTTTGGCTCCCTTAATTTTTTTGTTATTCAGGAGTGATAATGCAGGCTTCAAAAATAGCGATCAGTCCATCTAGCCGGCAGTTGAATCCATCAATATTGGCCTGAATCCAGACTTCCTTATTGTTAATTTTACTCCACTGTACCCCATAGCCGCAGTGAGCAAGTAGGTGTTCAAAGAAGATACGCTGGGTGCGTCCATTGCCTTCACGAAATGGGTGAATCACGTTGACTTCACAATAAAAATCAGCGATTTTTTGGATAAGTGCTGGTTTGGCTAAACCTTGAAAATAGTGCTGCTGCTCAAGTTGCTTGAAGAGCTTATTGGCTTCAATTTCAATACGCGGGAAGGTACAAAAGCGGGTATCGCCTTTGGCAATATCCACTTGTCTTAGTTCACCTGCCCAGGCATACAGGTCTGAAAAGAGCTGAAAGTGAATGGATTGCAGGTATTTGAGATCGTAAGGTGGCTCCGCATACTCAATTCGTGTGCTGGCATACTCAGTCAACTCCAGTTCTGCCTGTTGCAGAATTTCAGCATCCTGAATGTTCAGTTTGTTTTTGAGGACGTCCGAGTCGGGGTAACAGTAAATGCTGTCACCCATTTCACCATATTTATCCATAAGGAAGCCTGATCACGATTCCGAGGTCTGTGAGAATTTCTTATATTTCTGTAGAATCTGAGCTTTACTTAATGCCGGTGCGGTTGAGGACGGGTTAATGCCTTCCAGCTTTAAACTGGCTTGATAATTCTGCAAGCGCGTAGCTTGGATATATTTTTTTTTCTGTTCGAGAGTGTTTAGCATTCTGGAATTTCCTTGAACAAAGGTAATGTAAGCCTAGTTTAGCAGATGGGCTTATAAATAGGCACGGCTTTCAAAAGCAGGGTTGTAGCGTTATGGTGGATGAACCTTCTATGAGAAAAATCTGAAACCAGACGACAAAATTTGTCGCTTAACTCTCATGCAATAAATGAATAATCAACAATCTGCTTTTTAAATAATATAATATTATCCAACAGTTAAAAAATTATCAGTATTATCTCTAGCAACCGAAGTGTCGCCAGATACTGATCACAGATAAGAATTCAGGAATTGATTCGCCACTATGACCAACAATAACTTTTCTCAAATCGCTTCTTTCATCTGGTCGGTTGCTGACCTGCTGCGTGGTGACTTCAAACAATCGCAATATGGTCGCATCATTCTGCCATTTACCTTGTTACGTCGTTTGGAGTGTGTACTGGAAGAAAGCAAGGCGGCGGTACTGGCAGAACATGAAAAAGTCTCCAAGCTGAATCTGCCAGAAGAAGCTCAAGAAAAGTTATTGCTGCGTGCCACCAACGGTCTAGCCTTCTTTAACACCTCCCCAATGGATCTCAGCAAAATGGGGCAGAGTGATATCAAGGCCAACTTAAGCACCTATGTGCAAAGTTTCTCTAAAGATGCTCGCGAGATATTTGAATACTTTAACTTCATCGAATTTGCAGGCTTACTCGATGATGCCAACCTTTTGTATAAAGTCGTGCAAAAGTTTGCCACCACGGATCTGAGTCCAAAGAACGTATCCAACCATGACATGGGTTTGGTGTTTGAAGAACTGATCCGTCGTTTTGCCGAAGGTTCTAATGAAACCGCAGGTGAACACTTTACCCCGCGTGACATCGTGCGTCTGACCACGGCACTGGTGTTTATGGAAGATGATGACGTGCTGACCAAAGACGGCATTATCCGTACCATTTACGACCCGACAGCCGGGACGGGTGGTTTCCTCTCTTCTGGGATGGAATATCTGCATGAGCTGAATCCGAATGCCGTGATGCGCGCTTTCGGTCAGGAACTCAATCCGGAATCATACGCCATCTGTAAAGCCGACATGCTGATCAAAGGCCAGGACGTGAGCCGGATTAAACTGGGTAACACCCTGTCGAATGACCAGCTTGCTGTGGATCAGTTTGACTACATGCTGTCGAATCCACCCTTTGGCGTGGACTGGAAAAAGATCGAACAGGACATCAAGGACGAGCATGAACACAAGGGCTTTGATGGACGTTTCGGTGCCGGCTTGCCACGTGTGTCCGATGGTTCATTATTATTCCTGATGCACCTGATCAGCAAGATGCGTGATGCCAGTAGTAGCGAGAGCGGCAGTCGCATCGGGATTATCCTGAATGGTTCACCATTGTTTACTGGCAGTGCAGGCAGTGGCGAAAGTGAGATCCGTCGCTATATTTTAGAAGCCGACTTGCTGGAAGCCATTATTGCCTTACCGAACGATATGTTCTACAACACCGGGATTGCCACCTATATCTGGGTACTCAGCAATAAAAAAGCCACTGAACGTAAAGGCAAGGTACAGCTGATCAATGCCTCAAACCTCAGTACCAAAATGCGTAAGTCGCTGGGTTCAAAACGTAACTATCTGACTGAAGCTGAAATTGCCACCATTACCCAAAATTACGGTGACTTTGTGGCAGTAGACACCTTGGCGCAGGATGGCGAAACCGAACAGCAAAAACCATTCGCCAGCAAGATTTTTGACAGCCATGAATTTGGCTACCGTCGCGTAACGATTGAACGTCCATTACGTTTATCGGCACAGATCACGGATAGCGCGATTGCTGCATTACGTTTTGCGCCAAAACCGTTTAATGCCGTGATGCAAAGTATCGATGCGCAATTGGGCACAGCCTTTGGTACAGCGTGGACAGCAGAAACTTATGGTCAGTTGCAGGACGTGGCGCTTGAGGTGCGTGCCCTGATTAAAGCCGAGTTCCCTGAGCTAAAAGAAAAAGACATTAAAGAGGTACTGGACAGCAAAATCTGGCTATTCCAGAAAGCCCTGATGGAAAAAGCCGAGGCGTTACAAGAGGTGATTGGTACTGAGCAGTTTGATGATTTTAACCAGTTTGATGAAGTGCTGAAAAAAGCCCTGAAGCAAACCGACATCAAGTTGGATGCCAAAGAGAAGAAACAGCTGTTAGATGCCATTACCTGGAAAAATCCGGAAGCAGAACCAGTGATTAACAAGGTCGTGAAACAGGTTGAAAATCCACTATATGGCCAGTTCAGCTACCAGGGCAAAGTGGTCGAGTTTGTGCAGGATGGCGACTTGCGTGATGCGGAGAATATTGCACTGAATCCAAAGGTCAGCACGACTGAACTGATTGAAGACTATTTTAAACGTGAAGTCCAGCCCCATGTGCCTGATGCCTGGATCAATGCTGACAAGCGCGATGAGAAAGATGGTGAGATTGGTATTGTGGGTTATGAAATTCCGTTTAACCGTCATTTCTACGTGTACCAGCCACCACGTGATTTAGCTGAGATTGATGCGGATTTAGATGCGGTGAGCCGTGAAATTATGGAACTTCTGCAAGAGGTGCATTCTTAATGGCGAAGTATCAAAAATACACTGAGTATAAAGATTCAGGTGTTGAATGGTTAGGTGAGATTCCTAGCCATTGGAAAGTCGTTAAATTAAGTTATAAATTAAGATTATTGAGTGGTGATGGCATAACTGCCTTTGATATTGAAGATACAGGAACTTACCCTGTATTTGGTGGTAATGGTTTGAGAGGATTTACTGAAAAATATAATTGTGATGGTGAATATGCACTAGTTGGTAGACAAGGTGCACTTTGTGGAAATATCAATGTAGCAAGAGGAAAGTTTTTTGCTACTGAACATGCTGTTGTTGTCTATCCATACGAAAAATTTAACCTTACATATTTATCAGAATTTTTAAGGTTTATGGATTTGGGGCAATATTCCGTTTCTGCTGCACAACCAGGAATTGCAGTTGATCGCATTAATGCACTTCCGATAGTTATTCCTACATTAGATGAACAAAATTCTATTGGTGATTTCTTGGATCATGAAACCGCCAAAATCGACCACCTGATTGAAAAACAGCAACAACTGATTGAACTGCTGAAAGAAAAACGTCAGGCGGTGATTAGCCATGCCGTGACCAAAGGACTTAACCCAAATGTCCCAATGAAAGATTCGGGTGTGGAATGGTTAGGGGAAGTGCCGGAGCATTGGGGGATAGTCCGATTAAAACACTTAATTTTAGGTAATTTAGTATATGGTGCAAATGAAGCTGCTGAAGATGATAATCCGAATAACCCCCGCTACATTCGTATTACAGATATGAATAATGATGGGTCATTAGATCCAAATACTTTTAGATCACTGCCACATCACATTGCTGAAAATTATCTCTTGGAAGATGGGGATATTCTTTTGGCACGAAGTGGTGCAACTGTTGGTAAATCGTTTTTATTTAAAGATGAATTTGGAACAAGTTGTTTTGCAGGATACTTGATTCGAGCTAGATCGGATAAAAAGAAATTAAATCCAAAATTTGCATATTGGTTTTTTCAGTCTGAGTCATATTGGAAATATGTATCAGGTTCTCAAATCCAAGCAACAATTCAAAATGTTAGTGCTGAAAAATACGGGGATTTGTATTTATCTGTACCTGAAATTTTAGTTCAAGAACAGATTTCAAATTTCCTTGAATGTGAAATTAACAAAATTGATAACTTAATTGCCAAAGCTGAGTCAGCCATTCAGCTTATGCAAGAACGACGAACCGCTCTCATCTCAGCCGCAGTGACTGGAAAAATCGACGTGCGCCACTGGCAATCGCCAACGGTTGCTGAGACACAGACGGAGTTAAGCGCATGAGTCTAGACGCCACCCGCGAAAGCATTTTCCAGAACGACATCATTCAACAGATGCTGGCCAAAGGCTGGCAACTCGGTACGCCACAAGGCTACAACCGTGAAACCGCCTTGTATGAACAGGACGTACTGGATTTTGTGCAACAGACCCAAGCACAAGACTGGCAGAAGTTCCAGCGCATCTTTCCGCAGGATACCGAACGGCATTTTCTCGATGCCGTGGTGGCCCAGCTAAAGAAAGCCGACATCAATGCCACCGATGAACAGTCGCGTACCTATGGCACCTTGGGTGTGCTTCGTCATGGAGTGAAAACCCGCAGCGCACGATTTTTCCTGTGTCAGTTTAAACCTGAACATGCGCTGAATCCCGATACCTTAGCCAATTACAAAAAGAACATCTGCCGCATTGTGCCAGAGCTGGTCTATAGCCCGTATGCTACGGCTGCCGAGTTACAGGACATGGGCAAACAGGCCAAGAAATGGCGCATTGACCTGGTGCTGTTTATAAACGGCTTTCCTGTGGCAACACTGGAACTCAAGTCCGAGTTTAAACAGGCGGTGCAGAATGCCATGTTGCAGTACAAACGTACCCGCTTGCCGAAAGATCCAGAAACCAACAAGCCTGAACCCTTGCTGATGTTTAAGCGTGGCGCATTGGTACACTTTGCCGTGAGTCAATACGAAGTCTATATGGCGACCCAACTGGCCGGAGAAGATACTTTCTTCCTGCCATTCAATAAAGGCACGCATGACGGTGGCGCAGGCAATGATGTGCCAGAAGACCAGAATCAGTACGCCACCGCCTATCTGTGGAATGAAGTCCTCACACCGGACAATTTGCTGAATATCATTGGACGTTTTGTCCATCTGCAAATTGAAGAAAAAGAAGACTGGGAAGGACGCAAGTACAAAAAAGAACTGCTGATCTTCCCACGTTACCACCAGTGGAATGTGGTCACCAAACTGATCAATGCCGCCTTAGAGGAGGGCACTGGACATAAATATCTGATTCAGCACAGTGCAGGTTCAGGTAAGTCCAACTCGATTGCCTGGACAGCACATCAGCTGTCGACCCTGTACGATCAACACAATCAGAAACTGTTTGATTCGGTGATTGTGGTCACTGACCGTACCATTCTGGATGCCCAGCTACAGGACACCATCTACCAGTTTGAACATGCCGATGGCGTGGTCGGACGCATCAACAATAAAGAAGGCGATGGCTCCAAATCGGAAAAACTGGCCAAGGCATTGGAAACCTCACAGCCGATTATCATTGTGACCATCCAGACTTTCCCCTTTGTGTTGCGTGCGATTGAAAACAGTACCAATCTGAAACAGCGACGTTATGCGGTGATTGCCGATGAAGCGCATTCTTCACAAAGCGGCTCTACGGCACGACAACTGAAAGAAGTGTTGATGCTGGAAGAGCGCGAAGAGGATGCTGAATTGTCTTCGGAAGATATTCTGGATGCGGTGGTGGCTGCACGTAAGGGCAGTAATAACCTCAGTTACTATGCCTTTACCGCGACACCGAAAGACAAAACCCTGCAACTGTTTGGCCGTGTACCCAATCCTGAGCTACCGCCATCCAAGCAGAACAAGCCGGAAGCTTTCCATGTCTACTCCATGCGCCAGGCCATTGAAGAAGGCTTTATTCTGGATGTGCTAAAAAACTATACCAACTATAAAGTGGTATATAAACTCAAACAGAAAATTGAAGAAGCCGACAAACAGGTCGATGCCAAAAAAGCCAAGATCCGACTGAATCAGTGGGTGCGCCTGCATGACCACAACATTTCTCAGAAAGTGAAAGTCATTGTCGAGCATTTCAAAAATAACGTGATGGGCTTATTGGGTGGGCAGGCTAAAGCCATGGTGGTGACCAGTTCACGTAAAGAAGCGGTGCGTTACAAGTTGGCCTTTGACAAATACGTGGCGGATCAGGGTTACAAGTCTATTCAGGCTATGGTCGCTTTCTCGGGTGAGGTTGAGTTTAATGACAAGGATACCGACAGCAGCGGCTTAGTCGGGCAGACCTTTAACGAACGCAACATGAACCCGGGACTGAAAGGACGGGAAATGCGCAAGGCCTTTGACAGTGATGACTATCAGGTGATGCTGGTGGCCAACAAGTTCCAGACTGGCTTTGACCAGCCAAAACTGTGTGCCATGTACGTAGACAAAAAGCTGGGTGGTGTTGAGTGTGTACAGACCTTGTCACGCTTGAACCGCACCTATCCGGGCAAAGCGGAATCTGGCACCTTTGTCTTGGACTTCTTTAACGATCCTGAAGACATTCTTGCGGCCTTCCAGCCTTACTATCAAACCGCAGAACTGGCCGATGTCTCCAATCCGGATCAGATCTTTGACTTGTTTGAAAAGCTGAAAGCCAGCAAAATTTTCTTGTGGACGGAAGTCGAGCAGTTTGTAGAAGCCTTCTTTACCAAGAACAAATCCAATGCCGCGATCAGTAACATTTGCAAGCCTGCGGTTGAACGTTGGCAGAAACGCTATAGCCAAGCCATCGAAGCCTATAACACCACCCGAGATATGCTGGAACGCTGCAAGAAAACCAATGATGCCGTGCTGATTGCCAATGCCGACAATGCCTTTAAAGAGGCCAAGCTTGAAAAAGACAAGCTGGAAATCTTTAAAAAAGACTTGGGCAGTTTTACTCGTTTTTACGAGTTTATGTCGCAGATCGTGGACTACGATGATAAAGAACTGGAAAAACTTAGTCTGTATGCGCGTAACCTGCGTCCATTGCTGCGTGAAACCGCAACGAAAGACGATGAGGTAGATCTAAGTAATGTCAGTATGAGCCATTACCGCTTGTCCAAGATCCGTCAGCAAGACATCAAGCTGAAAGAAGATGCCGAAGATTTTAAGCTAGAACCCGGCAATGACCTCGGTGCAGCCAAGCCACGCGATAAGAAAGAAGAGTTCCTGTCACAGATCATTGAGCGTCTGAATGATGTCTTTATCACTGATAACCTAACCGATAAAGACATGCTGAACTATGCCTATACGGTACGTGACAAGCTGGCGGAAAATGAGATTGTGATGAAGCAGATTGCCAACAATACCCGTGAACAAGCCATGCTGGGTGATTTCCCGAAAGCGATGGATGATGCCATTCTTGGCAGTAGTGCGGCACATCAGGAACAGATGATGCAGTTGCTGTCTGATCCGGCGAAGGCCAGCATCTTTGCACGGGTGATCTTTGATATGTTGAGCAGTCCAAAATGACCGCTAAATTAACCAAGGGGGTCAGTTTTTAAATGCCATTAGGGGGTCATTTTTACACTGCCGCTAACAACCTAAACTTTCTTTCCAAATACGTTTGATTTGCTCTGCATGATTTACATCATGCAGAGCACGTTTCGCTCGATGTTCTGGGTTATCAACGAGATCTAAAGCCCGATAATAGGTCGAAGCTGCAATCGGTAAAATTCTACAAATCGCTTCAACGCCATATCGATCTTTATTGTAATGGATAAAATCCACCATTATTTGTGTGGGCGGTCGAGCTCCGCCTGGGCGAAAAAAGCGGCTGCTTTACGTAGAATTTCATTGGCACGTTTTAATTCTTTAATTTCACGTTCCATTTGCTTCATTTTTTCTTGGTCAGATATCTGTTGTACTTTGGCAGGATTTAGTTGATCCATATGCTTTAAATACCAAACGCGCAATGTTTCAGGAGTACAACCGATTTTAGGCGCAATAGCTGTGATTGCTGCCCAAGTAGAAGGATAATCTTTTTCAGATTCAATTAGTAATTGAACCGCTCTTTCTCTGATTTCGGGGATATAGTTTGGTTTTTTCATCGGAATAGTCTCTCAGAATATTGACTCTCCGACAAACCCGGTACGGTTCATAAACTTTATAATTGTAATAATATATTTTTATTGATTATTTGCTCTTGTTTTAAATAGTTTATACTATCATTATGGAACTTATTTCAATAAATCTAACAGGTTAAATATGGGGCTAGTAAGAGTTGATACTGGAAATGATAAGTCAAAAGATCAGATAATTTCATCGTGGAAATCAACCCTTGCTATTCATGAAACAGCCTTAAGGCTACCTCAAAAGTCAGCATTGCTTAAATGTTTAGACTATGATTTAAATGATGAGGAAGAGCCTGTAATAATTAATATGCCTACAGGGACAGGAAAAACGGGTGTCATTGCATCATTGTTATTTAAAGCAATATTTAAGAGAACACTAATCGTTGTTCCATCCGACTCTTTACGAAAGCAAATAAGTGATGATCTAATCGATTTTAAAAAATATATTGCTTGGGGAATTCTTCCTGAGAATAGTGAACAACCTATTATTTCTAGGTTAGAACCAAAAGATATTGATAAAATTGTTGAACATGATTTAGAAGAACAGTTTATTGTCGTTGCAACATCGCAAATTTTTAATTCATTCCAAGATGAAAATTTGAAGGTTTTTTTAAATCAGTTTGATAGGTTGATCTTTGATGAGGCTCATCATAGTGAAGCTCCAACATGGAAAAAACTTCGTGATAATTTCGCCCAAAGAAAAAAGAAGATATTTCAATTTACCGCAACCCCTTACAGAGGAGATGGTAAAAAATTAGAAGGAAAACTCATATATCAATATTCAATTGCAAAAGCTTTTGATGAAGGTATTTTTGAGAAAATTCAATTTGAAGCTGTCAATGAATATTATGACGAGAAATCCGATGGAGTTGTCGCAAGGAAAGCATTGGAAGTATTACAGAAAGATATTTTGGCAGGGCTAGAGCATGTTCTTATGGTTAAAACTTCTTCTATTAAGCATGCAAAAGAATTAAAAAAATTATATACCTCTCTAATAAAAGAATATTTCCCTGAAAAAATGGAAGTTTTATTAGCAACCAGCAAAGATGGAATAAATGAAGAAGATAAAAGTAAATTAAAGGAAGGAAAAACACAAATAGTGGTTTGTGTTGATATGTTTGGAGAAGGGTATGATTTACCTAATTTAAAAATATTAGCTTTACATAAAAAATGTAAGAGCTTGCCAATATTTATGCAATTAGTGGGTCGTTTCACAAGGGTTAATAGAACAAAAAAACTAGGTCAAGCAACAATCATCTCAAATGTTGTTGCAGATGATATTGGAGAGCAATTTCAAGAGCTTTATCAGGCTGATGCAGATTGGAACCTATTGATTGGGAGTTTAAGTAAAGAAAAAATGATAGAAGAATTTTTTAGTTCTTCAATTGATGGTGAATATAATCATGAATTGATAAGAAAATTGTTCTCATCAAATTCATTCTATATTAAAAATAGCGCAACAATTTATAAAGAAATTGATGATGATATTAACGAGATTTTTGAAAAAACTAATCTTAAAAAATATTTTAATAAGTTGTCGGATAATTATATTTCTGCAATTTTTAGGGAAGAAAATTTAGGAATTATCTTATCAAGAAAGAAAGTTACCCCTATGTGGGTGTCTAGTGATGAGTTACAATTTGATTTGTTCGATATATTCATATTTCTGAGAAAAGGTACTGACTTATTTGTTCATGGAAGTAATAAGGATTTAGTCCAGAATTTAGCAAAAGAGTTAGGCTATATTAACTTTAGTTTTCCTGAGTTATTTCGAATGTTTTATGATTTAGAACGTTCAGCGTTTGCAAATTTAGGTATGTTATCAACATCTAGAAATATAAGATTTAGAATGTTTACTGGTACAGATGTCTACAAAGAATTAACACAGCAAGATTTAAATAATAATGCATTATCAAATTTGTTTGGCCATGGTTACATTGACGGTAAGAAAGCTAGCTTGGGGTGCTCTAGGAAGGGTATCACATGGTCAATGTCTAGTGCTAACATTTATCAATGGGTCAAATGGTGTGAATCGTTATATGACAAAATTCATAATGAAAATATTCCTATTGATTCATTTGTTAATAATATGCTTGAGCCATTTAGTGTTGAAAACTTAGCTAACTTTAAAATTCTCACAATCTCACCTGTAGATTTAATTTCTAAGGCTGTTAATTTGATACGGATTAGAGGCGAGTTGGGCTTAAAAACATTAAATTTTAGCTTTTATGAGGTTTTAAATGTTAAACAAGCTGAAGAGAAAATAAGTTTTTCGATAAAAATTTATTTTGAAGGTGATTATTTTTGTACACTTGATTATATCTATGATTTAACTCATGGTTTTATTTTAGTTTCCGAGTCTTATAATGGAATAAAACTTAATTGTGAGTTAGATTTTATTAAGGAACTTCCAAAAAAACTTGGGCTTGTTGCTTGGACTTCAGGTTTTGAAGTAATTAGTTTAAATGAAAAAATTGGTTATAAGAACAAATATTCTTACACATTAGTAAAAGATAATGTAACTGAGTTGGACTGGAATGGGGTGGAGATAAATAAAGAGAGTTGGAAGTTTGGGGCAGTGAAAAACTCTGTTCAGGGTAAAATAATTGATGTACTTCAATCTCAAGAAAATAAGCCGAACATATTGTTCTATGACGATGGTAGTAATGAACTTGCAGATTTAGTTGGATTTTGGATTGATGAAGAACAGCAAAAAGTATGTATGCGTTTATATCATTGTAAATATGCTATAGGTACAAAATCTTCTATTGGAGCTGTGAATGAGCTGGTTCAGCAAACCCTTTCAACTTGTGATAAATTATCTGATGCAGTAAAAGCATTAAAACAATTAAAAATTAGAGAGAATAACACTTATAAAAAGACTAAAAATAGTAGATTCATATTAGGTGAAATGTCAGATTTAGATGCTTTGATTAAAAAGTATAGAACTTATGACGTTACTATAGAAATAGTATTAGTTCAGCCGAGCCTAGATTATTCTGAATTGAATTCTCGTGTTGAATCAGTACTAGGGCAGTTGGCATGTATTATTAAACAAACCTTGAATGCTGAAACTTATTATATTATTAAATAAGTATAATCTCTATCAAACTTGATGAGGGAAAAATATATTAATGCTTCTGCCATTTAAGGCGGAAGCATAGATTTTATGCTATTAATTTTGTGCATTACAAAACTCAGCCCAATCAGCCTTAAGCCTTTGCGTTTTTCGAGATATGCTACACGTAACTAAGCAGCTTCAACTTCATCTGGCAGCTTATGTGCAAGTACATGCTCACAAACTTCACGAGGGTAATCTGTTTATCTGCTGACCAGTCACGAAATGTAGAGTGGAAGCCATGTGTGGTAATCACTCGATTTTGTTTAGGGTCAATATAGCCTAAGTTATTTTCTTTAAGCTTCTGTTCATGCATGAACTTTATCAAAGTTGTTAAGGGTATGTCAGAAAGCATTTCACCATTACAGTGTACAAGAAAAATGAAAGCTTATAGCTGAATATGTTTTCAAATGAATTCAGGGAAACTACTTCTAAAATGTAAATAATAGAATTTATCATCTGGTAAAAAAGAAGAAATTGGTAGTAAGAAAGCATTGCAAATTTTAGATAAAAAAAGTAGATTTTGTTGTGTATTGAAAAGCTATATTAAAAAATGTAATTCATGAAAAAAATACTTTATTT
Source organism: Acinetobacter sp. YH12112 (assembly GCF_013418945.1). NCBI lineage: Bacteria > Pseudomonadati > Pseudomonadota > Gammaproteobacteria > Moraxellales > Moraxellaceae > Acinetobacter > Acinetobacter sp. YH12112. Next base: position 120,771 of record NZ_VPBA01000004.1, read on the forward strand.
AAGTCTTTGTTATGTTTGGGGAATAGGTAACGTACATGCTGCAGGAAATATCAATCTATTTGCTGCTAACGCTACGTTTCCGCAAGACTTATCGCTTCCTGAGCTCATTCGACAGGATCAACGTTTAAGTGATTTAAAGCAACAGCTGGATACCCAAGCTATTATCCAGCCTAGCTTGACACCTTTACTCAAAAAACAGCATCTTATTGTTACGGAAGAACCTTGTTTTGATATCCACACTATCCGTATAGATGTGACTGATTCACATCCAAAAACTCTTGATACTTTCAATTTTTTAAGCCAAATCCTCAATAAAAAAAGCAATACGATTGTAGAGCAGTGCATTGGTACTCAGAGCTTACAGAACGTGGTGAGATTCGCTCAGAATGAGCTGATCAAGAAAGGTTTTGTCACGACTCAAATTGTGGTGCCTGAACAGGATATGACGCAAGGGATGTTAAGGTTTGAATTGGTGCCAGGACGCATAGCTAAGATTAGACACAATGGCCCTGATATTTCAGTGCTGCAGTTAAAGACAGCACTTCCTTTTACAGAAGGAGATATTCTTAATATCCGCTCATTAGATCATGCATTAGAAAATTTAAAAAAAGTATCTGGATTAGAGGTTGATATTCAAATAGAGCCTGCTACAGAAGAGACGGCAGTAGGGCAAAGTAACATTCTGATTAGCACGCAACCTTATAAAAAACTTCATGTCAGCCTGTCTGTAGATGATTCGGGCAATAAAAGCACCGGACAATATATTGGTAACATTGGACTGACCCTGAATAATCCTGCCCGAATGAATGACAGTCTGTATCTTAATTTCAGCCATTCGCTTGATGATTTTGATCAAGACCGTAATAAAAGTTACTTTGCCAGCTATCAATTACCGTTCCAGACCTTTGACTTGAGTGCAACTTACAACTGGTATGAATACGATCAGTATGTTGCGGGTTATGAGAGTCCGATTTTATACAGTGGTGAAAGTCAGCAGGCTAATATCACCTTGTCTAAAATGTTGTTACGCGGAACCCAATATAAAACTTCCGTATATGGCAAATTTTATCAAAAGCAAAACCGCAACTATATTGAAGATATTGAAATCGGTGTTCAGCATCGACGTACAGCTGGCTGGCATGCGGGTATTCAGCATAAGCACTATATTGGCAATACCTTAGTCGATGTTGGGTTAGATTATCGAAGAGGGGTTGGCGCTTTTAATTCACTGGCTGCGCCAGAAGAAGAAATTACCGACATTTTTGGAAATCCACTTCCGGTCGAAGGTTACTCACGCGCACCACTTTGGAGCGCTGACTTGCGAATAAATTATCCTTTTAATTTATTCAGTCAGGCAGCTCAATACCGCATCAATTGGAAAGGACAATATGCGCCGAAGGTCTTGGTGCCCCAAGACCGCTTCTATATTGGTGGCCGCTATAGTGTTCGCGGTTTTGATGGGGAAATCATGTTATCTGGAGATAATGGGCATTTCCTGCAGCAAGAAATAAATATCAACACTCCCTTGAACAGCCAAGTCTATCTAGGGGTAGATCAGGGCTGGGTTGCTGGAGAACACAGTATTGCAGGGCAGTGTTATTTAGCTGGTGGAGTTACGGGAATACGTAGCTACTACCAAGGGCTATATCTGGATGCTTTTGTTGGACACGGACTGGTTGCACCACAGCGTATGAAAAAAGAGCTTATTACAGGCTTTAGTCTAAATTATTCCTTTTAAACCTTTGAATTTAAAAACTTGATTTAAAAATAGAAGTACTTTCAATGAATAAAAATCTTTATCGCATCATTTTCAGCAAACCCCGCAATATGTTCATCGCTGTAGGGGAAAATAGTAAAAGCCAAACCAAAGCTGCTGGGGAGAGTGCAAAAATAGCGATATCTCCAGGAACTCATGATAGTACAGCTTTACACCAGCATTGGGTAGTGAAAAGCTTGGTGGCCAGCATGAGTATATGGATGTCTGTAGCGCCTGTATATGCACAGATTCAGGCAGATCCGGTGGCTAATGCAGCGAACCGTCCAGTCGTGGGCGTGGGAAAGAATAGCCAAGGTCAAAATGTACCTGTAGTCAACATTCAAACCCCAGTAAATGGTGTCTCCCATAACATCTATAAACAAATGGATGTGCTGAGTAATGGTGTAGTCTTGAATAATAGCCGTACAGGTGCCGGTTCTGCCATTGTGGGAAGTGTAGGAGCAAACCCATTTTTAGCTAAAGGTGAAGCACGGCTTATTTTAAATGAAATCAATTCAACTGCAGCAACCCGTTTTGAAGGAAATCTTGAGGTTGCCGGTCAACGTGCAGATGTCGTTATAGCTAACCCAGCTGGTATTAATATTAAAGGTGGCGGTTTCATTAATGCCAATAAGGCCATTTTTACCACAGGCAAGGCACAGCTAAATGCGGATGGAAGCCTAAAGCAATTTGTTGTAGACCAGGGTAAGGTGACGGTTACAGCCAACACAGGTTCAACTTTAGGTTTAGGTGGGAACAACAATAATGTTGATTATGTAGATATTTATGCACGTGCGTTAGACTTGAATGCACAACTGCATGCTAATCAAGATATTAATGTCATTACAGGTGCAAATACCATCTCAGCCGATCTTGAGAGCATTGACAGTAAAACTTCAACAGTTGCAGCACCTGCATTGGCAGTAGATATTAAAAGTTTGGGCGGGATGTATGCCAATAACATTTTTCTGATGGGGAATGAAAAGGGCTTAGGTGTCACGAATGCAGGTACAGTCCAAGCTGTAAATAATATAGTGGTGACCAATACTGGTAAAATTGTGCATAGTGGGACAATCTCAACCACAGATAAAAAGAATGGTTTGGTCAGCGTTGCCGGAACAGGAGCTGCTGCGGATATTGCTATAAGTGGTTCAGTGAATAGCTATGGCCTGATCAATATTGATTCTGATAATGACGTAAATCTGAATGCAAAAGATATTACGCTAAATTATGATGCCACAACTCTGAACTCAGCAGCATTGATTATTGGAGCTCAAGGTAATCTAAACTTAGCCACCGGGACCAAAATTAATAACCTCAGTACAAATGGGGACTTATATGTCGATGCTAAAGGGATCAGTCTGGCAGCAAATTCAGAGTTACGTAGTAACCGTGGTTCTGCCAATATTAATGCCAATGAAAGTTTGGTGAGTAACAGCACAGCAAGACTGATCGCTGCGAAAGATTTAAATTTGACTGCCAACAAAGATCTGAAACTAATAGGAAATACCCTACAGGCCACGAGTGGTTCAATCAATGTCCAGTCAGCTGAAGAGGCACATTTGCTCCAAGTAGATGGTGGAACACTCTATGCCGGCAAAGACTTAAATATCTATAGCTCAGGTGATGTCAGTCTTAAAAACTTAAGCTTTAACCTAGTCAATAATGCTACACGTTTAAAAGATATCAATATCTACAGTGGCAAAAATCTGACTTGGGATAATAAAGCGAAACCCTTAGCTAAGATTTCAGGAAAACTACAACTTGAAGCCAAGCAAGGACTAGAGCTTGCGGGTACGGCGCTCCATGCAGCCAATGGTATTGTCACCCAGTCTGATACTCTAAACTTGAACACGACAGTAAAGTCAGATCAGGGCATTGACTTAACGACACATAATGCCATGTCTTTAGCACAAGGCACATCGTTAACTGCAGTCAAAGATGTCAATTTAGCCTCATTACAGGGCAGTATTCAGGCACAAAGTCTGAAAGTTAACTCCACTGCAGGCCATGCATCGATCATCGCCCATGAAAATGTAAACTTGAATTCGGTCCAAACCACTGTGCCCGCGCCCCAGGCCGATCGTGATGAACAGATTACAGATAAGACCGTGATTAACGCAGCTCAAGGAATTGTAATTGCCAGTGCAGAAAAAGGTACAGTCAGTGTTAATTCCGCAGATTTAACTACAGTCAAAGGTGATTTAAAAATCCTTGGACAAAATGGTGTAAATCTAGATTCCAATATTGATGTGGTTGTTGGTGGTGGAGATAATGGATATGACACTACTCTTAGCAATCAGCTCGAAGGCCAGTCTGTATCAGTCGGAACTAAAAAGGGTAATATTGATATTAAGAATACTGTGTTGACCTCAACTGTAAACCAGCTACATCTAAACAGTGAAGCAGGCATGCTCAGTGTTGCAGACAGTAAGCTGCAGTCTAAGGGGAATACTGGAATTTACGCCAAGGATATTTTGGCTCTTAAAAATATCACAGCGAACTCAGATCAACATTTAGCAGTCAATTCAAAACGAACCCTATATCTGAATGCAGATTATACGCCGACCGCTACTGTGTGGCATCCATCAGCTAAAACCAACTTAACAGCAAAGGGTGTTTTGTCCCTTACTGCAACGGGCAATCAGGTGATGCAGAATGCCCAATTGACAGGTGGTGCTATTTTATTAGAGACCACAAATTTATTTATGAAGCCAGGTCTGGTCTTCAATGCCACGGGAAGTGATCTATTAAAAAATGATAGTAAACTCAGTAGTTTAAATGGTGATTTAAGTATTCAAACTACCGGAACTACTGGTTTAACAATTGACCCAAAGATAATAAATTTATCTGCAATTGGTGATATTGAACTTATTGCAAAGAATGGTCATTTAAAATTGGCTGGTTATGGTGGTATGAAAGGTAATGGTTCAGAGCAAATTGTAAACTTAGTAACAAGTAATGGTGGGATTAATTTAATTGGTAAATCTATACAGTTAGATGGAAGTAATTTAAATGCTAAAGGCGCTATAAATTTAGTAGCCACTAATGGGGATATTGTTGTTGATGGTATAAAAAATAAACATGTTAATGCACCTCATACTTTAAATTATCAGATGCTTTCGAATGAAAAGAAAAATAATGATCAATTTATCGCAGCAGCTAAAGCATTGTTAGTTTCGCAATATCCTACTGATCAAATTTTATTAGCAATACTTGGACCCCAATATGTTCTTAATGAGATTGCGATTGCTGAAGAAAGAGGTAAAGCAATTCAGTCAGATATGAATTTCTATTTGTCTAATATAAATGGTTTTGAGCATAAAAAAGCTAATGTTGTAAGTAACACAGGAAATATCGAAATTAATGCAAAGCAGGGAATTTTATTAAGAGCAACAGATGTTACTAGTCCAGAAAAAATCTTAATAGAGTCTCAAGGTACTTTACAAAAAACTAAAACCTCTAAAGAACTTACTGAGCAACTGGATGCAGGTATATTAATAGATGGAGTAGTTGATAGTTTTGATTTTGGTGTTGATACAGGTGCTAATTATCAAGTTAGAGAGAATTTTGTTGCGAATCAAATTAGGGGCTCAAATGGAGTAACAATAAATTCATTAGGTGAAAACTTAACAGATAATTTAGTTATTCAAGGTGCTGATATTATTTCGTGGTATGGAGATGTTGATTTACAAAGTGGAAAAGATATTCAATTATTAACTGGTCAAGATCAAAGTTATGATAAATCAACGCAAACAACGACTAAAAAAACTTGGTACGGAAAGAAAAAAACTACACAAACTATTTATCAAGCTCAAAACTATTCTTCAATTCCTGTAAATTTACAAGGTAAAAATATTTTATTAAAAAGCAAAGGAGATACGGTTTTATATTCTACAAATATGGATGCATATGGCGATATTGATATTAAAGCTAAAAATATAAAACTACTTGTAACTGATGAAATAAAAAGAAAAGAGACTACTTCAAGAAAAAAATCTTCATTTTGGGGATTTAAATATAATGATTCGACCTCAAATTCATCATATAAAGAAATTACACAATTACCTGTTAAAGCAAAAGCTGATTATATAAGTACTAAAGCAGCATTTGATACTCTTCTACAAGGTTCAGAATTTAACTATCTATCTGGCGCTTCAATAACTGCAGGAGGAACAATTACATTAACTTCGGCAACTACACTCATTGAAAATACTCTTCATAAAGAAAAAAATTCAGTTGTTTGGCAATCTATGCAGGATACAGGCTCAATTACTGAAACAGCAAAACTGCCAAGTTTTAATGGACCAGTTGTACCAAAGTTTGAAGCGAAAGGCGGACTAACAGTACAAGTGCCTGTTGTTTCTGGCCAAAACAATGATGTTCGTGCTGAGGTGATTAAGCTTTCTAATCAGCCTGGTAATGAATATTTGAAAGGGCTTATTGCTCGAAAAGATGTCAATTGGGAAGCGGTTAAACTTGCTCAAGAGAATTGGAATTATAAGCAGCAAGGTTTGACAGGCGCTGGCGCCGCAATCATTGCAATTGTTGTGGTAGCAGCGACTGCAGGCGCTGGAGCTACAGCAGTAGGGGCATTAGGGGGAACAGCATCTACTTTGGGGGGATCTGCAGTTGCAATGAGTCAGGCAGCAATTACAACTTTAGCAACACAAGCGAGTGTAAGCCTGATTAATAATGGTGGAGATATTGCTAAGACTTTAAATGAGCTGGGCAGTAAAGAGTCGGTAAGAGGTTTAGCTACAAGTATTGTAACAGCAGGTTTGTTGAGTCAAGTAAGTACAGCTTTAAATCTTAAGCCTGATAGTACTTATTTTCCTGATCGTTTAATGAATAACTTTGCGACTTCTGTCGGCTCTACTTTAGTACAAACTGCTATCAAAGGGGGAAATCTCGAAGACAATTTACAGGCTGCTTTATTAGCCGGGTTAGCAGGGGCATTACAGGGAGAACTAGCAAGTCAAATTGGTACAAGTCTAGATAAAGTTGATCCTAGTGCCTTTGAATACACAATTCATAAAATTGCTCATGCTGCAGTAGGTTGTGCGGCAGCAGCTGCAACAAAAGCAAGTTGTGAGGCTGGGGCAATCGGGGCGGGTGTAGGTGAAATCGTCGCAGGATTAATGCCTGATCCTGCTAATGGCATTGAATATACGGACAATGAAAAACTCAAAATTCGAAATATAGGTAAATTGGTTTCAGGTACTGTTGCTGCATATGCAGGATATGATGTAAATACAGCTGCAAATAGCGCTGATACTGCGATTCAAAATAATTCTTTAGTTAAATTAGCGACTGCGACGGGTAAAGTTTTAGTTAAAACATTGGATGAATTTAACGCTGCAAAAAAGAAAGGTCTACAGTATACAAAAAGTGATCTTGTAAAATCTCTAAAAGAACAAAGTGCAGATGAACTAATAGGCATTGCCGATGATTTATTGACAGTATTTGGTAGAAGCACTTCTCCATTTGATCGCGCTTTAGCGGCAATAGATTTAATTGTTGGAACTGACTTAAAACCGGGTAAAGGAGATTCACTTAACCTTGCAAAGAATGAGCTTGATAAATTAAAAACAGATCGTTCCTATGTCCAAACAGTTTACCAAAATAAAGTTGATGTAATTACACGCAATAGATTGAATGGAAGGGAGTTTGAAGTAAGTGCTGCAAGCAAGTTAGGAATACAAAGAAATAGTAACCGAGAAATGATTACGGTTAGAACAGAAAGAGATGGACAGATCAATATCATTCCAGATGCATTTGGTAATGGGGGTACATTAGTTGAATTCAAAAATTTAAAGTACATCACTGATACAAAGCAATTTAGAGGGTATGCTGCGACTAAAAAGCCAGTAACATTAGTTATTAATCCAGATACTAAATACTCCAGTACTATTGAGCAAACAATCAGAGAATCTAAAGGGGCTATCTATACATTTGATCAAAAGACGCAAGCTCTTAAATTATTAAAAGATTTCAGTTAAATTTAGGAACATCATCAATATGAAAATTAGTACTGCGATTCGTACAAATATTTATACTCATCAAAACTTAGCTAATCCCGAAAGTTTCTTTCGGCGTATAAAGTTTAGATGCGAACATTACCCTGAATTAGTTCCTGAAAAATGCGGGTTTGGAGAGCCATTTAAAATTAAATTTTCTCAAGACTTAATTGAAACATTAATTCCTGATGATCGTGGCGGACAGGCTAGTAGTCTATACTGGTCTAGAGCTAAGAAAACAAAGGCTTGGGGGGCTTTTAGTGTTCCTATACATAATAATATGCATGCTATGGAGGTAATTCATAGTGAGTTAGAACAAACTGATCAAAATAAGCTAGTTGAATACGTAAAAAAAGTTTGTACGAAATTTAATGCTGATCTAACTATTATTGATATAGAGGTTAATGATAGTTGGAGTCTTGCTAACCCACATATTGGAGGAGTTGAGCCAACGACAGATCAATTGCGTAATTGGTTACCTGATATGTATTGGGGAGTAGTATTTGGTAAGCCATATATTGATTTGTGGGGAGATAAATTATTAAATGTACCTGCCTTTAAAGTTGAAAAATTATCAGATGAATTAATTTTTATACAATTAACAGAAAATATTAGTGACGTTGTAGAAAAATCTGAAGAAACTCGAATTAAGCGTGAAGAAGTTAAGAGTTTTTTAAACAACTATGTGTTTTATACACCCGAAAAAGGATATAGACCTGGGAATACTTTATGGTTTTTTTCAGGAAGATCAGAAAATAATCTAATTCGTATTCCAAAAGTAGAACATAGCCCTAAAGTTTTTAATATACCGCATTTTACATTTGAAGATTCAGAGCAATATATTGTGAGTGATACTATTCAAAATGATTCTAAAAAATTAAATCAACTCAGACTCATTAATACGGATATGTGGAAATTGGCTTTATCGCAAAAATGGCTTGTACAAGCTTATCCTGAAGAAAAAGCGGATTTATCAACTGGCACAGTTAAAGAAATTAGATTTTTTTATCAGCCAGAGTATTATGATTCACCTATTGAAAAAGAGTTGTTTATTGGTGCATGGGATCGACCTGAACAAGAAAAGACAAGCCGTCATGAATATACTGAATCTATTATTCACGCATTGATTAAGAGTTATCCACCAGCGGTATCTAAATGGTTTACAGTAAAAAGTAAGATTGAACATTTTAAAGAGTACTCAGAGCTCTATTTAGATCAAATAGACCAACAGGAGTTCAGTTTATTTCGTATAGCAATTAAAGTAATTATTTTTGATAGTTACTTTGTTAAGCTAACTTTTATGGATTATTGTTGTAACGATCTGAGTGAATCTAAACAGTACTCTGATCCAGTTTTCAGCTCATTTCAGGCTAAATAATAATTAACTATTATTTAAAAATTAATGAATTTATGCAGCCTGTAAATTGTTTTGTGAAACTGTCATTACAAATATAAAAAAAATTTATGAGCATATTCGTGCTTCTACTATTTAATGATGAAGCACGATTTTTACAATATTTATTTTTACGTAACACAAAACTCAGCCCAGTCCGCCATCAATCCTTTACGTTTTTCTAGATAAGCCCCACGTAAATATGCAGCTTCAACTTCATCTGGCAGCTTATGTGCAAGTACATGCTCACAAACCTCACGTGGATAATCTGTTTTGTCAGCTGACCAATCACGAAAGGTTGAACGGAAACCGTGGGTCGTAATCACTCGATTTTGCTTTGGATCAATATAGCCTAAGCCATTTTCTTTAAGCTTTTGTTCATGCATACGTTTGATCAGAGTTGTCAATGACATGTCAGAAAGCATACCGCCACGTGGAGCAGGGAAAATGAAATTTTGTTGCTGCGTATATGGTCTAATTAACTCTAGCAAAGCAATTGCTTCTTGAGATAAAGGTACGCGATGCTCTTTATCTGCTTTCATCCGTTCTTTCGGAATGATCCAAACCTTATGTTTAAAATCGATTTCCTGCCACGTTGCACCAAAAATCTCTCCAGACCGACAAGCCGTTAAAATCGTAAATTCCAGAGCCTTAGGTGAAATACCTTTTTTCTGCCTCAAGTGCTGAATAAACTCAGCTACCTGTTCATAAGGTAAGGATGGGTGGGGGCGTGATTCCTGTTTTATGTTACCCAATATAGGTTCAAGATTACCTTTCCATTCAGCTGGGTTATCCCCAACAAGATATCCCATAGCCTTAGCATAATCAAAAATAGTTTCTATACGACCACGAATACGTTTAGCTGTTTCGTTCTTTTCAATCCAGATAGGTCTAAGAACTTCGGCAATATCAACTTTTGTAATTGTGCTAATTGAACGATTGCCTAAAGCTGGATAGATATAGGATTCTAATGTAGATGTCCATTGCCCAATATGCTTTTCATTTTTCAGTTCACGGGTTTTATTGGCAATAACGACTTTTGCACACTCAAGGAATGTTTTGTCACGAAGTTTCTGAACATACAGCTTTTCTAGTTGTTCTTGTTTATGAGCAATTGGATCAATGCCACTTCGTATTTGTAATCGTAATTCAGTGGCTTTGGCACGGGCTTCAGCTAAAGAAACTTCAGGGTAGGGGCCGATACCAATATCACGACGATGAGGTTTCAACTTTCCATCTTTATCCAGACGTTTCCCCACAACAGCACGCAAAATCCAGACACGGGAATTACCCTCGACATTTAGACATAAGCCATCAACACCCCCTACAGAATGTCGACCAGTCGTTTTAATTTTTGCTACACTCAGAGCAGATAACTCTTTAGATTTCTTTGGCATATTATATTTTACCCCACAACCTACCCCTCATAAAATACTGGAAATAGTAGGATTGGGCAAGATGGCTTTGGATAATTAAAATATTAAATAATTGAAAAATATATGTTTATAATGTTATTTGGGATTGTTTAGGACTACTGTTAGACGGACACCGCTTCCGCCAAATTCAAAAAGCCCTGACATTGTCAGGGCTTTTTTTATTGCGCTCCGTTTTATTTTTATATTCTTTATATGGAGCTGATTTATTTTAAAGAGGAGAGCTAAGCATATTTTATAGGTATTATATAAATACCTTTAAGATATATTATTTTGCTTCGAATATCTAAAAATAAAAATCCATAAAATATGAAAAATGAATATTTATATAGATTGCTTTTCTATAAAATAATCATTGATAATCTTTCACCTGTCGCAATGTATATGCGACAGATGAAGATTAAAATCAATTATTTAAATTTTATAGGTTGACAGGGCTTTGTTGCACAAACCTATCTGTAAAGGGTTTTTCAGCGATATAATTTTCAAATGAAGAAGCCTGCACACAAAATCTACCGCACAACCAATTGGCCCGCATATAACCGAGCACTCATGAGTCGCG
>NZ_VPBA01000051.1:0-14931 GCF_013418945.1 Acinetobacter sp. YH12112
AATGGAGAAATCTGATAGATATGTTTTACCTGAGAGACGGATGAGGAGTTACCCAAGAGTTGTAAAAGGAAAACCTCAAAAATACCCAAGAAAAAGCCAGTCAATCTCTTAACTGACTGGCATTACTGCACTTGCAGGGCTTTTTTATTTATTCTGACAAGATCAGAAGGCTTCATCCTGCGCCGGATCATGGTGCAAGGCATCATGAATGGCTTCGACCAGCTGCTGGGCAATTTCCTGCTTGGAGGCTTTTTCCAGATCGCGTTTTGGCAGATGATAGCCTTCAGCAAAGAACACCGTCATGGCATTTTCATCAGAGGCAAAGCCGATATCTGCACGGGACACATCATTGCAGGCAATCATATCCAGCTTTTTCGCCACCAGTTTGCCGGCCGCATATTCTTCCACATTGCGCGTTTCAGCGGCAAAGCCGACCATAAACGGACGTTTGTCCTGCTGCGCGATAGTCGCCACAATATCCGGATTCTTGATTAAGGCGATATCCAGTTCATCTCCGGATTTTTTGATTTTGTGTTCTGCAACTTCAGCCACGCGATAATCGGCAACCGCCGCGGTGGCAATAAACACATCACAGCCTTCATCCAGCAACTGCATACTGGTGTCCAGCATCTGCACGGCTGAAGAGACATTAATACGGCGGACCCCGTTTGGTGTATCCAGACTGACTGGCCCGGCAATCAGCGTAACTTTGGCGCCAGCTGCATAGCAGGCTGCTGCCAGGGCAAAGCCCATTTTCCCGGTACTATGATTGGAAATATAACGTACCGGATCAATTGCTTCACGGGTTGGCCCGGCGGTAATCACCACATGCTTGCTGGCCAGTAAGCCAAATTTTTCAGCAATCGCACGCTGCGCTTTATGGAAATAATCGGTGACCTGACGCGCTAGCTCTTCCGGCTCAGGCATACGGCCCAGACCGACATCACCACAGGCTTGTGAGCCGGATTCCGGCATAATCACATGCACGCCATCGTCTACCAGCGTCGCCAGATTGCGCTGCGTAGCTTTGGCCGCCCACATCTGCTGATTCATGGCCGGTGCCACCCAGACCGGGGCACTGGTGGCCAGATATAAAGTCGATAACAAGTCATCTGCCAGACCGGCGGCAAATTTGGCCAGGGTGTCACAGCTGGCCGGTGCAATCAGCACCAGATCGGCCCAGCGTGCCAGTTCAATATGCCCCATGCCGGCCTCGGCTTCCGGGTCCAGCAACTGGGTATGCACCGGATTGCCCGACAACGCCTGAAAGGTCAGCGGTGTAATAAAGGCTTGTGCCCCTTCGGTCATCACCACCCGGACGTTAAAGCCAGCGTCCTTTAAACGGCGAACCAGAATGGCACTTTTGTAGGCGGCAATACCGCCAGTAATACCCACAATAATATTTTTATTAGGAATGACACTTAAATCAAAACTCACGAACAGCTTACCTTTCTGTTGCAGTGGGGCTCACAATAGCATTAAATATTGTCATTCCCAAGACATGTCTGGGCGAAATTCATAACAATTCATCACCAATAAGTCTAATAACAATGAACTTCAGTATTAAACATTGGCCGGAACAGGAGCGTCCGCGTGAACGCCTGATCCAGTACGGCGCGCACAGTCTTTCCGATGCCGAACTGCTGGCTATTTTCCTGCGCTCCGGCTCCCAGCAGTACTCTGCCGTTGAACTGGCCCGTCATTTATTACAGGCCTTTGGCAGCCTGAATGCGGTACTCGATGCCGCCCTGCCCGATTTAAGCCAGTTTCATGGCATGGGTCCAAGTAAATACAGCCAGCTGATGGCGGTCAAGGAATTGGGCCGGCGCTATGCCGCCCAGCATTTGCAGCAGGACAAACTGGAACTCAGCTCCTCCCGGCTGCTACTGGACTATTTACGCTTTGAACTGCTCGGTGAAACTCAGGAAGTATTTGCAGTATTGTGCCTGGATGCACAGCTGCGTAAAATCTGTTTTAAGAAACTGTTTTTTGGCGCACTCAATTCATGTGAAATTTCGATCAACCAGCTGTTACGCTTTGCCATCCAGAAAAACACTACGGCGCTGGTAATCAGTCATAATCATCCTCAGGGACAGGCACAGCCCTCACCGGCCGATTTACAATTGACCCAGCGCATCCAGCAGGCCTGCCAGCTGGTTGATATCCGCCTGATTGATCATTGTATTATTGCTCCCGAAGGCAGTTTTTCCTTTGCTGAACATCAACTCATCAAGTCGACATTTTAAGCAGCGCAACATATTGACAAAAACCCGGCCAGCACAGAAGATCATGAAAAACTTAAGCTGATTCCCAGACATGATTGTACGTGACCAACCGAGCGTATTTAGGCTGTTATTTTCCTGGCGAGGTACCATCTTACCGAAGGTGTTACCACCTTTGGGCGTGGTCATGTTGCTGTCGGCGATTGTCGGCGGCCTGTCCTATGTCGGGTATTTTCACTTCTCTGATTTCCCCCTGATCGGCTTTACCTTAATTGGGGTGGTGCTGTCGATTTTCCTTGGCTTTAAAAATTCGGCCTGTTATGACCGCTGGTGGGAAGCCCGCAAACTGTGGGGCATGTTAATTGCCAATGCGCGCCATTTTGACCGCGACTGCCGGATGCTGGCCCAAGGCCGCCGGGAACGGGTGATTCAGCATGTGATTGTGTTTGCCAATGTGTTGCGTGACCGTCTGCGCCATCAAACTGCCAATCCGACTGAACTGGTAGAAACCAGCGGTATGAGCCAGCAGGCCGTAACCCAGCTGTATCAACAGGCCAATGCGCCGCAATATACCCTCAGCCTGATTCAATGGGAACTGATGCAGGCCCTAAAAGAAGGTGAAATTTCCGATATTATTTACAGCCAGATGAACCAGCATGTGATGGAACTCAGCCTGGTGCAAACCGGTTGTGACCGGATTGCCACCACCCCGCTGCCGTTTGCCTATTCGGTATTGCTAAACCGTACCGTGTACTTTTTCTGCTTTATGCTGCCGTTTAGCTTGGGCTCGACGCTGGGGCTGGCGACACCACTACTGGTCGGGATTCTGGCTTATACCTTCTTGGGGTTGGACGCCCTAAGCTCGGAAATTGAAGAGCCATTTGGTACGCAAAGTAATGACTTGCCTTTAGATGCGATGGTGCGCACCATTGAAATCGAATTACTCTCGACTTTGGGGAAACCGACACCACCACCAATTCAGGCACAGGACAATAACCTGCTCTAAAGCAAAAAACCTCAGCCCAGCTGAGGTTTTTTTTGATGCTGAAATACGTTTACGCAGTCAGCGCCGGTGATGGATTGACAAAACTTTCCCAAATTCCGACCTGCCCCGGTTTCAGGCTGGGAATATTGCCCAGCTTCATCCATGGCATATTTTCACCATGAAAATCGCTACCGACCGAGACTTTTAAGCCATGCTCGGCAATCATCCGGTCCACCATCTGCCGGGTAGAACTTGGATCAATCGCCGGCGGCAACTCGACGGCATCTCCACCAAATTTGGCAAAAATTTCAATCAGGTAACGGATATTGGTCGCCGACAGATCATAACGGGTCGGATGCGCCAGCACCGCAAAACCGCCACTGGCATGAATCACCTGAATAGTTTCCTCCAAGCCCAAGCCTTCAAATTTCACATAGGCTTTTTTGCCTTCTTTAATGTATTTATCAAAGGCCTGCTGCGGCCGACTAACATAGCCTTTTTCCACCAGGGTTTTGGCAATATGGGTACGGGTCACCCGATCCGGGACATTATCTACCTTGGCAATCACATCGGTATAAATATCTTCACCAATCAGCGGAATTAGCAGCTCGCAAATCTGTTTGGAGCGCGCAGCACGAATATTTTTTTGCTGGGCCAGTAGTGCTGCCATCGGCGCTGGATTTTGCATATTCAAGGCCACAATATGCACAGCATAGCTTTTTTTGGTCGCCGGTCGTGACCACTGGCTGGAAATTTCTACGCCAGATATGAGCTTAATCCCGTGATTTTTCGCCGCTTCCTGAGCCAGTGCAATTCCATCCATGCTGTCATGATCAGTCAATGCCAGCGTATGGATCGACAGTTCAGCTGCTGCAGCAATCAATTGCTGCGGACTTAAAGTTCCATCAGAAATATTGCTATGTGTATGTAAATCTACGCCGTGCATCTCTATACTATGACATTTATTTGATCAGATTTAGATACTCTAACATGAAAGCACTTTTAGACTTTGTGCCACTCATTATTTTCTTTTATTTATATAAAACTGTAGATCCAAAAGATACCCACCATCCTTTGCTGCAAATGATCGGCTCTGCCGGTGGTGTGGATAACAATAACATTCTTGTGGCCACCACTGGTCTGATCATTTCCATGTTAGTGGTGTATGGCGCATTATTTGTCTCTCAAAAATTCCGTTTGGACAAACAACAGTGGATTGTGCTGTTTATGACCGTGATTTTTGGTGGTATTACCTTGATGCTGAGCGATGACTTCTATATTCGCCTAAAAGCTGTCTTGCTGAATCTGGTCTTTGCTGGCGCCTTCCTGCTGTCGCCGTGGTTCAGCAAAGATCGCAAGCCGTTAATCCAGCGCCTGTTTGGTCCGGTGTTCAATTTAAGCGACAAAGGCTGGATGAAACTGAACTATGCCTGGGTCGGGATGTTTCTATTAATGTCCTTCCTGCACGGCTTCTTTGCCTATATCTTTATGGGTGGAAAATACTGGGGAGAATTCACTGCTTTTGGTGACATGATTGTGATGTTTTCCTTTATCATTATTCAGTTTATTGTATTGCGTAAATACTTTAAAACTGCCGAATAAATCCTTCAGTCCGCTTGAGCGAGAATACCTTATGCCTTTATTTGTGGTGACCTGTACCGATAACGAAGGAACCGTCGAAAAACGTCTGGCCATTCGTCCGCAACATCTTGAACGTCTGCAACAGCTGGATGATGAAGGCCGTCTAATTGTCGCCGGTGCGATGCCGAAAGATCCGGCCAATCCACAAGCGGGCTTTTATGGCAGTACCATTATTGTCGATTTTGATTCTCGTGAAGCCCTTGATGCCTGGCTGCAAGATGAGCCATTCCTGAAAGCAGGCGTCTATGGCCAGATTGAAGTCAAACCTTTTAATAAAGCATTTCCTAAAGGATAAGCTGCATGCGCGTTGTTGTCCCGAGTCTACTGGGTCTATCCTTCTTCTGTTCTGCACTGTGGGCCGTTGAACCGGCTGTACCCGCTGCTATAAATACCACGGCTCAAGTCACGCCAGCGGTCGCAACGCCAGCCAAACCGGCGATTATACCGGCTGTGGCCACCACCACAGCGCCGGCAACAGCCAACCAGCCGCTGACCGCTGAGCAGCTGGCCAAAAATAAAGCGGCACAGGAAGCTAAAATCAAGGCGCTGGTCAAAGATCAGGAAAGCCGCCTGCAACAGCTGGAAAAAGCCAATCTGGAAGCACTGGCGCAAAACCAGGAACTGCAGCTGAAAAATGACAATCTGGGTGTACAGGTTCAGGTCTTACAAAGTGAACGTAGCGCGCAGATGTTTCTTTACGGCGCTGCCACGCTGGCTGTCGGCGTGTTACTGGGCTTTTTGGTGGCCAGCTATGTGTATACCAAACGTCGCCGTCAGTGGTAATGTTCTGCTTCATTAAAGGTAATCTGGGTGTTGTCTAATCGCATTCAAACCGCCGATCTCGATTGGCAACATATTGAGGGCATGGATGTCCCGGTATCAAAACAGTTTGGGGATGTCTACTTTTCCAAGGACAATGGCCTGCTGGAAACCCGGCATGTATTTTTAAACGGTAATGACCTGTCCGGGCGTCTGGCAGCCCTGCAAGATTATGAATATTTCTGTGTCGGAGAAACTGGCTTCGGCACCGGCCTGAATATTCTGGCCTTATGGCAATTGTGGCAACAGGTGCGTCCTGAGAATCACAGCCATTTACATGCCATTTCGGTGGAGAAATTTCCGCTTTCCAAAGCCGATTTAATTCGCGCCTTAAATGCCTGGCCAGAATTAAAACCTCTGGCCGATCAACTGATTGCCCAGTACCCATTACCACTGGCCGGCTGTCATCGCCTGTCGTTTCCGGAGCAGCGTTTTTCTATCGACCTTTGGCTCGGTGATGCGCACGATGTCTTTCCGATGATGGCCAAAACCACACAGGTCAATGCCTGGTTTTTAGATGGCTTTGCGCCCTCCTGCAATCCGGATATGTGGGAAGAACAGGTGCTCAATCATATTATTCGCCTGTCAGATGTCGGCACTACCTTCGCTTCCTTTAGTGTAGCCGGGGTGTTAAAGCGAGGTTTAAGACAGCACGGGATTCATATTTCCCGGCCGCGCGGGTTTGGCCATAAACGCGAAATGCTAAAAGGCATCTGGTTAGCGCCAGAAGAACCGCTTAGCCCAGAACGGGAAACTGAACCAGCAACCTCAGTTCCTTCGACCTCTGTACAGCAACGGCATATTGCCATTATTGGTGCCGGTATTGCCGGTTTAAGTCTGGCTTGGGCTTTTGCTCAGCGTGGGCATCAAGTTTCTCTGTATGATCAAAGCGCGCCACTGGCGGGTGGCTCGGGCAATCCACTGGCCCTGCTCAATCCGAAGCTCTGTGCTATTGAACAGAGCCATACACATTTAATGACCCTGGCCTGGCAACATGCCTTAAATCATTATGCAAAGTTTCAGGCCTTCCGCCCGATTCAGGTCAATCAGCTTGGGCTAAAAAATCCGGAACAGCTGCTGGCACTGGCCGATGAATATCCGCCAGGTATTCTGGAAAAAGATTTAGACGCACAGCTGCGATCAGAATTTCCTGCCCTGCGTCTGCTACAGGCTGGCGCGGTGTCACCACATCAACTGTGTGCGGAGATTCTGGCGCATGAGCGGATTCAATATCAGCAGGCCAAAATCACTCAGATTCACCCGACAGATCGACCGGAACTGTTCAGTGACAACCAATCTCTGGGCCAGTTTGATCATGTCTTTGTCTGCACAGCCCGTGAATCTGGCCAGTTTTTTGAACATTATCCGCTGTTAAAACCGATTCGGGGTCAGGTCAGCTGGCTGAAGAATACCCAGCAACCGCTGCGTTTAGATAGCTCCTATAGTTATGGCGGTTACTGTATGCAGCTCGATGCAGAGCAGTTGATTTTAGGCGCGTCTTTTTATCCGGGTCGGGATGATGCCGAAGTCTTACGAGAAGATCATGAACATAATCTGGCGCTGATCCGTAGCGTCTTCCCCGACTATGCGGACACCCTGCCTGATCCACACAGCTGGCAAGGCCGTGCGTCAATCCGTGCGCAAAGTCAGGATTATTTCCCGCTGCTTGGAGCACTTGAAACCGGACAGCAAGTCTATAGCCTGACTGGACTCGGTTCCAAAGGTTTTCTGTTTGCACCGCTATGCAGTGAAATTCTGGCCGCACAGATTTTAAATGAGGCCTGCCCGGTGCCGATGCAGGTACTGGAGAAACTTAACATCCGCCGTTTTCAAAAGAAAGCCAAAGCCAAGAAACCGTATTTTAAGGCCTAAGCTAAAAACGTTGTATAGATCGAGAATGATGGCCCGGTTTAGTTTGAAAGATCAGGCTTAGTGTGGAAGTCGAGGAGAGCATTTATTTTCTTCATTTAAAATGCTTGATCATATGAGGGAATGTTCTGATCTTTTTAGTCAATGATCAACAGTGTTCATAAAAAAGCGCCTGACGGCGCTTTTTGCTTATTGCCCTTGAACCAAAGGCAAACCGGCATCACGTGCAGCACGGGTACCGCCCATCAGCACCACATATTCACGTGAGCTGTCCAGCTCTTCTAACAATTCAGCCGCGCGCGGCGCTTTGCTGCCACCGCCACATAAGATGTAAATCGGTTGATCCGCTGACACCTGAGTCAAGCTATCTGCTGACAAGTTGGCAATTGGCTGATTGACTGCGCCTTGAATATGCGCTTCAGCATAAGCACTTGCATCACGGACATCCCAGATGATTGCATTTTCTGGGAACTCAAATGTTGTAATTTCTTGCTTACGGATCATTGTGCACTCCTTTGATGTAAACAACACTTGGCAAATGAAGAAAACATCCCTAGCATCTCAGATATTCTTTCCATTTGTAAAGGTCTAAACTATGCCATCTTTCGATATTGTTTCAGAATTAGAAATTTTTGAAGTAAATCATGCAGTTCAGAATACTCAAAAAGAAATCGCAACACGTTTCGATTTCCGTGGTCAAGATGTTTCTATCGAACTGAATGAGAAAGCCAAAGAGATCAAAATCAAAACCGAAAGTGATTTCCAATGTGAGCAAGTATATACCATGCTGGAGAATCATTTTTATAAACGTAAGATTGATGTGCAGGCGCTAGACCCGCAAAAAGCCACGGCCTCAGGTAAAAACGTGATTCAGACGGTGAAGCTCAAAGATGGTCTTGACTCTGATACCGCGAAAAAAATTAATAAAGCCATTAAAGAAAGCGGCATTAAAGTGCAATCTTCTATTCAGGGCGACAAAATCCGTGTGACGGATAAAAAACGCGACACCTTACAGCAAGTGATGGCGTTTTTAAAAGAACAGCAATTTGGCCTGCCACTGCAATTTAACAACTTCAAAGATTAAGCTCTTTGCTCCCGCATAGGAATCGATCATGGCACAAGCGAATCGTTTAGCAAAATTAGTCAAAGCGACAGCAAAATTTCCACAGGTGATTCGCACCACTTTGTGGAGCAAAGCCTTTGGCCGGATCGTGCCTATGGTGGGGACAGCCAAATTAAAATATCTCGAAGTCAGTTCGGCCAAAGTGGTGGTGAAAATTGACAATCATAAAGCCATGCAAAACCATATTGGCCAGGTACATGCCTGTGCTATGGCGCTAATTGCAGAAACTGCCACCGGCTTTGTGACCGGCATGAATGTGCCCGATCACTCGATTGTGTTAATTAAAAGCTTTAAAGTTGATTTTAAACGCCCGACGCAAGGCGCCATGACCGCAGTCGCAACGCTGACAGCAGAACAGCAGCACTTGATGCAACACACCGAAAAAGGTGAAACGCTGGTTGCGGTCGAAGTGACCGATGAATCGGGTGAAGCACCAATTCAATGTGAAATGCTCTGGGCCTGGGTCAGTAAAGATCAGCTTAAAAAAGCCCGTTAACCCGCTTTAAACCATAAAAAAACCCCAGTTTCAGAACTGGGATTTTTGATCTTTGAGTGCACAAATTATACAGCTTGCGATTCCAGATACTTCTGCTTCACTTCCTCGGAAATCTGACGCTTGTTGCCTTTGACATCTACCGCGACAAAGGTAAAGACGCCTTCGGTAACGCGTTTTGCTGCACGTGAACTGTCATGGCTGTCCCAGACTTCAATCTGCATCTGAATTGAGGTATTGCCCAGTTTCAGGATTTTGGTATAGCAGCTGATCACATCACCCACTTTCACAGGCACCAGAAAGGTCATCTGGTTAATGGCAATGGTGGCACAGCGACCTTGGGTAAAACGCTCGGCATGAATTGCCCCGGCCAAGTCCATCTGCGAAACAATCCAGCCCCCGAACACATCTCCACTCCAGTTGGTATCGGCAGGCATAGCAATGGTTTGAAGAGAGAGCGTCCCTTCCGGTTTTAGTTGAGAATCTGACACATTCGCTCCGGGCGTGATTAAGGGTTTGAAGTTAAGTGCTGATCTAACCACTGTTTCAGTTCGGTCGATCTTAATGCGCCGCTTATTCTAGCAATTTCGGTGGTCTTATTCATCAACACCAGCGTGGGAATACTGCGCACATTAAAAGCACTGCTTAAACGCGGATTTTCTTCAGTATTAATTTTGGCAAAAATTACTTGCGGATATTGCGCCGCAACCTGGGCAAAATGCGGCGCCATCATCTTGCAGGGTCCACACCACTCTGCCCACAGGTCGATCAGGATTGGCAAATCACTGTGCTGGATAAACTGGCTAAAATTCTGCTCATTCAGGTCAATCGGCGCCAGTGGAATTAAAGCCTGATGACATTGTCCGCATGTTGGATGGGCAGTTAGCTTATCCTCCGGAACACGGTTTTTGGCACTACAGGCTGGACAGACAACAATCATTTAGCTTACTCCAATATGCTGATGTAGAAATTCTAATTGAGTCTTGACGGCTTTTTCAAAATATTGGCCATGATAAACATCAAAATGCTGCATATCCCATTCATGATATTGCACATAAGGCGCAATATTGGTGGCTGTTTCACGACTCGATTCAATCGGGATCAGGCTGTCGCGTTTGGCGGCAATAAACAGCACCGGAATATTAATCTGGCGCACATCCTGAATCGGCCGATAACGGATCAGATGAAACAGCGCCCGTGCCGGAATCTCGCCACTCCAGTAAAAATCTGGATGTAAAATCGACAGATAACCTTCATAACTATCCGCCGTCGGTAAGAAACACAGCCCTTTCGGATCAACTACCGGCAAGGTTTTTGGCATTAAGCCAACTTTAGCGCCCATATAATCCTGACTGGAAATTTTTAAGGCACGTGGCAGCTGCTGAATCGGATACAGCTTGGCACTGGCCGCGCCATCTACAAATGGCACCTGCACCATCACTGCTTTTAAATGGTTTAACTGCGAAGCCAGAGTTAAGACATAGCCGCCGCTTAATGCTGTACCCCAGAGGATAATCCGTCGACCATCTACCGATTGCCGTTCCTGTACATGTGAAATCATGGTACGCCAGTCATCCAGCTGCCGCGACAACGACACCAGCTCGCGTGGTCGCCCGGTACTACCGCCCCAATAGCGATAATCAAACAGCACCACCGCATACCCGGCACGGGCAAAGCGTTTGGCATATTGCACCAGCTTGAACTGACGCAGGCCGGCCAGACCATGCGCCATTAAAATAACCGCTGGTTTAGTAGGAGTTTTTGGCAGGTAAAAATCGGCAGCAATGACCTCCTGACCGCTTTTGACATAGAGAGGCTCGACAGTATAGGCATGCATGGCTGCTCCAGTGCGTTGTTTTATGGTTGTAATCGTTTATAAATATTTCAGAACAATCTGCGCGAAAATCTGGCTAGTGGTATTATAGAGCATAATATTCAGATATGGATGATGGAGTGGCATTATGAGTGAGCATGTTGGCTTTGCAGGTCAAATTGGCCCGGAACACGTAACCCAAGTGGTTGAAAAAGGCTTTAAATCAATTATTAACAACCGTCCAGACATGGAAGGTGGCCCGGAACAACCGACCAGCGCACAAATTGAAGATGCAGCGCGTAATGCAGGGTTAGATTATGTCTATCAACCGGTGGTGGCTGGGCAAATTACCGAGTTGGATGTCCGTACCTTTGCCAATCACTTTAATGAATTACCAAAACCGGTTCTGATGTTCTGCCGTACCGGCAACCGCTCAAATAACTTATATCAACTGGCCAAACAAATGGACCTGTTAGATGACTAAATCGTTGTGGATAGGGATGGTTTTGGCGCTCTCAATGACCACGACCTCCCTATGCGTTGCTGCCAGTGATTTTAGCCGTGCGTTAAATGCCAATCTTAGTGTTTCTGGGCAAATGACACCTGAGAAATTTAAGATCTTGCTGCAAGATGGGTTTAAATCGGTAATTGTGAACCGCCCTGATCAGGAAGCAGGCAACACGGTGAAAGTGAACCAATTACGTGACATTGCCGAGAAATCACGGGTTAGCGTGATTTATCAACCCGTAAGCAGCGGTGTAATTTCTCAGGCCGATGTGCAGGAGTTTGCGAAGTACTATAACGAACTGCCGAAACCGATTTTAATGGTCTGTCGTAGTGGTTCACGCTCGGCAGCCTTATTTAATCAGGCAAAAAATCAGGGGTTATTGCATGAATAAAATCTGGATCATGCTGATTTGTGCATGTGTACTGGCAGGTTGTAGCTCTATGGATGTCCGCCCAACGGTGGGGGTGAGTGTGGGGACGACAATTTAATTAAGTTAACTCATGAAAGGCGCTATATGCGTCTTTTTTTCTATGGTATCTTTACATAATACAAATAAATCTTATACATAATTTTTTATTAGGGGAACTTTATGAACTTAGTTAAAGGCTCATTAATTTTAGCACTCTCAGGACTTATTAGTGCATGTGGTGGAGGGGGAAGTAAAGGCTATTATGATAGTGGCGCTACATCGAATGAATCTAATAATACCACTCCCCCACCAAGTACCTCTGTTGAAATTGCGACAAAACAACTTGAGATTCTAAAACGTGAAGGACAATTTTTATTTGGTAATTATGATGCAAATGATTTAAATACTACCAAAGGTTATATTGATCACTCACTAGATACTTTTGCACATGGGCCATTACAACTAACTCTGGCTATTAGAGATGTAAATCTTGCCAGTTTTCCTGAATTCTATCGTGAAAAATGTTTTGAAAAAAGTACCAGCGATTATCGTGCATGTTACTCATTCACAGGCGATCAAATTAAAACTTTATTACCAGCTTATAATGATTGGGACTTCGAAATTACCCGCGATGACCTAAAGAATATCCGCTTAGAAGATGATGGGATAACTCCGAATCTAGAAGCATACCAAGCCACCACACGTATTTTTATTTTTGAAAATGAGAATATAGATAAAAACTTACATGATGTGACAATCACAGGGGCTTTTGCATATCCATTCAAACAGAAATGGGTCGAACAAGAGCATCAAAAGCGCTTTGTATTAATTAATGAGTCGACTAGTGATTATAAAATTACTGTAACAACAACAGAAATAGACCCTGAAACGGACTTACCCGTTGAAAAAGAAGTTACTACAGGAGCTTTTAGCACTTATAAAGATTTGACGTCTTTAGATGGTGAGTTATTTATGTTTGAAAAAGGTTCTGGTTTTAATGTTCTTATAAATGACAATGCAAATATTTCATTCGCCGAGCCTATATCCTTTATCTTCAACTCTACACCAGGTGATCTAAGTAGCTCATCGAGTTATCGTATTAAAAATAATGGTGAAAAAGAATTAAAGCTTGTTAATATTACAGCAATTGATGGCACTCGTGTTGAGAATGAAATACCTGAGCGTAATATACAATCTTTCACTGGCAACATCTCTTTAACTGGTAAAAATATTTTTAGCTTTAAAAATGAAACTAGTGGAACTTTGAATTTTGAACACATGATCAATAATATTACATTTAAGGGCACATCTACCAATAATAATGGAACTATTAGCACAACTTTAACCGAGCCAACTGGTATAAAATTTTAATGTAAGAAATTGCAATTAAACCCTCTAAATAGAGGGTTTTTTTATATATTCGATAGTATCTCTCTTTATTGAAATTGCTCCTATGTACGACATTATTATTATTGGTGCAGGCACAGCAGGAATCACTGCTTATCAAGAAGCCATCAAGCACACACAAAATATTCTTATTATTAATGACGGTTCCTGGGATACGACCTGTGCCCGAGTGGGCTGTATGCCCAGTAAAGTGCTGATTTCTGCTGCACATCGCCTACACGATTTGCAAGAAGCAGATAAAGTTGGTCTCAACATCAAAGCCCAGGTCGATACCACACAGGTCATGCCGCATGTCCGCGCTTTACGTGACCATTTCACCCAGGCCACTTTAAAAGAAGTTGAAAGCTGGGATGCACAACACAAAATTCAGGGCAAGGCAGAGTTTATTGATGCTCAAACCGTACAGGTGAATGAACAGCAATATCAGGCCAAAGCCTTTATTCTGGCTGTCGGCTCTACCCCAACCTATGACGCTGAATGGAAGCAGCAGCTCGGCGAACGACTCATTACCTCAGATCAAATCTTTGAACTAGACGCCATCCCTAAATCTTTAGCCGTGATTGGCAGTGGCGTCATTGCACTGGAGCTGGCTCAAGCCATGCAACGGTTAGGGTGTGATACCACAATATTTGCGCGAAGTCGCCGTGTTGGTGCACTGACCAGTCCTGATCTACAACAACTCGCCCAAGATATTCTCAGTAATGAATTAAAGATTAAGTTTGAAGTCTTACCGCAAAACGTGGAAAAGGTAGGCAATCAGGTCAAGCTTGAGTTTAGCGAGCAAGGTCAAACGCAGCACCTTATGGTTGATTATGTACTGGTGGCCACCGGCCGTCGTAGTCATTTAGATTCGCTGAATCTACAACAGATTGACTCTCAGTTCGATAATCTTAAAGAGCTACCGATTGATCCACAAACCAAACAACTGGGAAATTACCCAATTTTTGTGGTTGGTGATGCGCATACTTCTACCCCCATTCAGCATGAAGCAGCCCATGAAGGCCGAGGTGCAGTGCATAACTGCCTTAATTATCCAAAACTGAAGAGTTTAAAAGACTTAACACCGCTGAGTATTGTGTTTAGTCAACCGGAAATGGCAATTGCTGGCCAAAGCTATAAACAGCTTAAAAACAAGAACATCGACTTTGTGATTGGAAAAGTGTCTTATGAGCGTCAAGGTCGGGCGATGGTTCTGGCTAAAAATAAGGGTGTTGTCGAAATTTATATTGATAAACGTACACGCCAATTATTAGGTGCAGAACTCTTTGTAAAATCTGCCGAACATTTTGCCCATACTTTTGCCTGGCTAATTGATGAAGGGGTAACGTTAGATGAACTTCTTGCTAAGCCTTTCTATCACCCGACGCTTGAAGAAGGTTTAAGAACGGCTTTAAAACATGCTCGCCGACAGCTAAGAGATTAAGAGGGAAGCTTATCTTCTCTCTTTGCTCTATTTTTCTCATTTCACTGTCATTTTTGATTCTACTTATCTTTATTTCCCACACAAATTTCCCACATAAAAAAATCCCCCTGCTGTTTAAGCTCGGGGGATTTTGAATTAATGAGCTGGCGATGACTTACTCTCACATGGGTAACCCCACACTACCATCAGCGCTAAGAGGTTTCACTTCTGAGTTCGGGA
>NZ_VPBA01000052.1:0-14654 GCF_013418945.1 Acinetobacter sp. YH12112
ACACCTTTCGCCCCGCCTGTGAACCGACAGCGATACGGTAAGTGATCGAGTGCCCCAGCAGGGGTGTCATCGGGTCGTCATCCACCGCATCCGAGGCCAGATAGCTGTTTTCGACATCCCGTTCCAGCAGGCCTTGCCGTTCCAGATAGCGACCCACCCGGTGGGCGATGGTGTGCGTCAGCTGGGTGAGCTCTGGGCTGGTCGGCGCCTTGACCCAGCGGAAACGCGCTGAGCCGTGGGATTGCTCGACATACACACCGTCGAGAAACAGCATGTGGAAGTGAACATTCAGATTGAGCGCCGATCCAAAACGCTGGATCAGGGTGACCGCGCCCGTCTTGGCCACTTGGTGGGTATGGCCCGCTTTCTTGACCAGGTGCGTGGCAATGACGCGGTAAACGATGCCCAGCACCCACCCCATGATCTCGGGCCGGCTGGCAAACAGGAAATGTGGGCGGACAAAATAGTTGGGAACTGGGAGGGGTGGAAATGGAGTTTTTAAGGATTATTTAGGGAAGAGTGACAAAATAGATGGGAACTGGGTGTAGCGTCGTAAGCTAATACGAAAATTAAAAATGACAAAATAGTTTGGAACTAGATTTCACTTATCTGGTTAACTAATCTAGCTAACCTGCCGCTCAGCTTAGTACGATCCTATATCCAACTGATCATAATCCTTTCATCAGTATCCCAAATTAAATCCCCCTCCTAGACTGCCTCACCAACACTTTACAGTGATCCCGTATTTCCGGACAGGTGATTGATTTTTTTCGCTTGTACAGGTGTTAAGCCACAGTTATCTTGATGTGGACATTATGCATTGTAATAGCCCATTAACATGCGCTAAGAGCATAAATTAATATACAGTAACAAGCATTACGAGGTGCTAATGTTTGGAAAGCAGCCTCTTCCAACTACAATAATAAGTTAACTATCCTCCACCCACAAATAATTACAAATGACCCCTTTCCGCTATAACTCCGATCTCACCAGCGGCTCGCTACAAACCCGAGAGTGTCGCATTATTACTGGCTTGTTACTCCAAGAGCTTGATGAAGCTGCCTGGGATAAAGCCATGTATAAGGAAAATGTGCTTCAGAAACGCACGCAATCTACGGTAAGACGTATTTCTTCAGCGCTTAGAAAACGCCTAGAACACCTAAGCTCTGACTTTTGGGCTTTTGCGTTTTTATGTTAGGCATTGTCTGGCAACTGGAGGAAGTGTAATGACCATGAATGGTCACTGTGATTGACAGTATCTTGCTTAAACTTATCTGAACAATGGTAGAACTGGCTCATATTTATCCCCTCTATGATTGTTTATCTTTTTCACCATAAAAAGTATCAGGGGCTACTCAGGGCTACATAAAGATATTTATCTACTTTTACTGATTGATAAGTAGCATCAGTCCATCCGCAGGACTGGTGGTGCCGGCAAAATGCTGACCCAACACATGCGTATAGATTTGCGTGGTCTTAACATCGTTATGCCCTAAGAGTTCTTGCACAGTGCGAATATCACGCCCCGCTTGTAATAGATGCGTAGCAAACGAGTGACGAAATGTATGACAAGTGACACGCTTGCTAACGATGCCTGCTTTTTGTACGGCTGCCTTCAATGCCTTTCGCGCAACGGAGTCATGCAGATGATGGCGGCATAATTTGCCGTTATACGGGTGGTTGCAGAGCGTGCTGGAGGGAAAGACAAACATCCACGCCGCTTGTCGATAAGCAGAAGGGTATTTGTGATCTAAAGCAAAAGGCAGCGATGGCCCTACGCCTTGTAAGTTGTCGTCTTGCTGAATAAGCCGCGCTTGCTCAATGAGTTATTTTATTGCTGGGATTAGGCGCGTGGGCAGTAGGCTGTTTCTGCTTTTCCCACCCTTACCGTCATGCACAGTGATGCAGCCATTATCAAAATCAAAATCTTTAACCCGCAAACGCAAGCATTCATTAATGCGCAAACCTGCACCATACAGCAGCGTAAAAATAACTTGGTTGCGAGTATCCATAACCTGCAAAATGCGTTGCACTTCATTTGCAGAGATAACAGAGGGTAGCCGTCTAGGCTTGCTTGCAGGGATATAATCAATATCGCCCAACGGCTGTTGTAAAAACCTGTTGTACAAAAAAGCTAGGGCATTTAAAGCGATTTTCTGCGTGTTTATGGCTACATGTCTGCTGTTTGCTAAGCTGGATAAAAACAGCCTGACCTCTTCACTGCCCATGGTCTGAGGATGACGTTTTTTGTGAAACAGAATAAAACGCTTAATCCAGTGCAGGTAAGTTTTTTCAGTTTTCAGCGCATAACCTTTTTGTCGCATATCCGTGCGTATAGAATTTAAAAATGGACTGTTAGACATAAAACGCTCCTTGTCTTGCAACTGTCTGCCTATACAGCCTATTCTAGCTGGGATTTAAAAAAGTGCCTGTTTTTTACGCCTAGAGATGCTTGTTTACCGGTAGAGTTTTAATTTAATGCTAAATAAATTAAAATGTTATGAGTTCTTTGGGTGAGATAATGTGCATCGTGCAAGCAGGATAGACGGCATGCACGATTTGTAATAACAGAGTGTCTTGTATTTTTAAAGAAAGTCTATTTAATACAAGTGATTATATTAATTAACGGTAAGCATCAGCGGGTGACAAAACGAGCATGCTTACTAATAAAATGTTAACCTCTGAGGAAGAATTGTGAAACTATCACTAATGGTAGCTATATCGAAGAATGGAGTTATCGGGAATGGCCCTGATATTCCATGGAGTGCCAAAGGTGAACAGCTCCTGTTTAAAGCTATTACCTATAACCAATGGCTGTTGGTTGGACGCAAGACTTTTGAATCAATGGGAGCATTACCCAACCGAAAGTATGCGGTCGTAACACGTTCAAGTTTTACATCTGACAATGAGAACGTATTGATCTTTCCATCAATTAAAGATGCTTTAACCAACCTAAAGAAAATAACGGATCATGTCATTGTTTCAGGTGGTGGGGAGATATACAAAAGCCTGATCGATCAAGTAGATACACTACATATATCTACAATAGACATCGAGCCGGAAGGTGATGTTTACTTTCCTGAAATCCCCAGCAATTTTAGGCCAGTTTTTACCCAAGACTTCGCCTCTAACATAAATTATAGTTACCAAATCTGGCAAAAGGGTTAACAAGTGGCAGCAACGGATTCGCAAACCTGTCACGCCTTTTGTACCAAAAGCCGCGCCAGGTTTGCGATCCGCTGTGCCAGGCGTTAGGCGTCATATGAAGATTTCGGTGATCCCTGAGCAGGTGGCGGAAACATTGGATGCTGAGAACCATTTCATTGTTCGTGAAGTGTTCGATGTGCACCTATCCGACCAAGGCTTTGAACTATCTACCAGAAGTGTGAGCCCCTACCGGAAGGATTACATCTCGGATGATGACTCTGATGAAGACTCTGCTTGCTATGGCGCATTCATCGACCAAGAGCTTGTCGGGAAGATTGAACTCAACTCAACATGGAACGATCTAGCCTCTATCGAACACATTGTTGTGTCGCACACGCACCGAGGCAAAGGAGTCGCGCACAGTCTCATCGAATTTGCGAAAAAGTGGGCACTAAGCAGACAGCTCCTTGGCATACGATTAGAGACACAAACGAACAATGTACCTGCCTGCAATTTGTACGCAAAATGTGGCTTTACTCTCGGCGGCATTGACCTGTTCACGTATAAAACTAGACCTCAAGTCTCGAACGAAACAGCGATGTACTGGTACTGGTTCTCGGGAGCACAGGATGACGCCTAACAATTCATTCAAGCCGACACCGCTTCGCGGCGCGGCTTAATTCAGGAGTTAAACATCATGAGGGAAGCGGTGATCGCCGAAGTATCGACTCAACTATCAGAGGTAGTTGGCGTCATCGAGCGCCATCTCGAACCGACGTTGCTGGCCGTACATTTGTACGGCTCCGCAGTGGATGGCGGCCTGAAGCCACACAGTGATATTGATTTGCTGGTTACGGTGACCGTAAGGCTTGATGAAACAACGCGGCGAGCTTTGATCAACGACCTTTTGGAAACTTCGGCTTCCCCTGGAGAGAGCGAGATTCTCCGCGCTGTAGAAGTCACCATTGTTGTGCACGACGACATCATTCCGTGGCGTTATCCAGCTAAGCGCGAACTGCAATTTGGAGAATGGCAGCGCAATGACATTCTTGCAGGTATCTTCGAGCCAGCCACGATCGACATTGATCTGGCTATCTTGCTGACAAAAGCAAGAGAACATAGCGTTGCCTTGGTAGGTCCAGCGGCGGAGGAACTCTTTGATCCGGTTCCTGAACAGGATCTATTTGAGGCGCTAAATGAAACCTTAACGCTATGGAACTCGCCGCCCGACTGGGCTGGCGATGAGCGAAATGTAGTGCTTACGTTGTCCCGCATTTGGTACAGCGCAGTAACCGGCAAAATCGCGCCGAAGGATGTCGCTGCCGACTGGGCAATGGAGCGCCTGCCGGCCCAGTATCAGCCCGTCATACTTGAAGCTAGGCAGGCTTATCTTGGACAAGAAGATCGCTTGGCCTCGCGCGCAGATCAGTTGGAAGAATTTGTTCACTACGTGAAAGGCGAGATCACCAAGGTAGTCGGCAAATAATGTCTAACAATTCGTTCAAGCCGACGCCGCTTCGCGGCGCGGCTTAACTCAAGCGTTAGAGAGCTGGGGAAGACTATGCGCGATCTGTTGAAGGTGGTTCTAAGCCTCGTACTTGCGATGGCATCGGGGCAGGCACTTGCTGACCTGCCAATTGTTTTAGTGGATGAAGCTCGTCTTCCCTATGACTACTCCCCATCCAACTACGACATTTCTCCAAGCAACTACGACAACTCCATAAGCAATTACGACAATAGTCCATCAAATTACGACAACTCTGAGAGCAACTACGATAATAGTTCATCCAATTACGACAATAGTCGCAACGGAAATCGTAGGCTTATATATAGCGCAAATGGGTCTCGCACTTTCGCCGGCTACTACGTCATTGCCAACAATGGGACAACGAACTTCTTTTCCACATCTGGCAAAAGGATGTTCTACACCCCAAAAGGGGGGCGCGGCGTCTATGGCGGCAAAGATGGGAGCTTCTGCGGGGCATTGGTCGTCATAAATGGCCAATTTTCGCTTGCCCTGACAGATAACGGCCTGAAGATCATGTATCTAAGCAACTAGCCTGCTCTCTAATAAAATGTTAGGCCTCAACATCTAGTCGCAAGCTGAGGGGAACCACTAGTGTCATACGAACCTCCAAGAGACGGTTACACAAACGGGTACATTGTTGATGTCATGTATGACAATCGCCCAAGTAAGTATCCAGCTGTGTTCAGAACGTACGTCCGAATTCCAGACTATGTCGAACGGATACCCGAGGCAAAGCGGAGCATTAGTCCCAAAGCATCTCCGGTAGATCCGGAGGCTCCATACTGAAGGCATGGCTCACAAGGGTCTTGGGGAACTCAGCCGATCCTGACGCTTCTGTGGGCAAGTGGGACCGGCGCCTAGCGCAGTGCGGTGGTATTGATGAGATGTCAAGTGGGGTGCAGGCAACATACTTCAGTCCAAACGGTCAGCTGGTCGGCTTAGTGGCATACATTGATGCCGAATGGATGGATGAATAGCTCTGACGTTACGATTCAGGTGAGACAACCAGATGGGCATTGCGTACAAGCTCAGTTGCCACCGATGTGGCTACGAGTCTGATCTTCTTTACCTAGGCCAAGGTATGGCGATGCTTCCTGAGCAAATAGTCGGAACGTGCACATGCTGCGACAATCTAACGACGATTTCTATAAATGAAAGCTACGGAGTATGCTCACTTTGTGGGGCTAAGGATCGTGTGATATTTACAAGCTATCAGCATGAGGCAAGGCCAAGAAATCCCTGCTATCTAGAGAGAAGTTTCAAATATCAATGCCCAAGATGCCATGCCTTCAGTATGGAGCCTCCGGATCTACCGGAGATGCTTTGGGACTAATGCTCCGCTTTGCCTCGGGTATCCGTTCGACCTATGTTTAAGAGGAAACGCACGTGTCTGCCGCCAAAGCTCTTGCCTATGCACTTTGTGACAAGTTGGAAAGCAAAAAAGTTGATGAAGTCGTACGAAATCTTGTTTCTAGCGGCTGGAATATTAGGGAAGTGGCCTGGGAAGCTTCGTCCTTTGATCATGAAATGCCCTACTTTGACACGGGGCGGGACTTCGATATTGGATTTCCTGACACGCTGTCATCCAAGATTGAGTTTTTGACCGCGAATGGATCAATCGTCCAAGCACGTGCTCGCCTGCACTTCAAGCAGGCTCTAATTTTTGCCAAGGCGTCCAAACATGTCGCCGCGCTCAAGAACTCATTGGATTACTACTATGGATCGTCTGTAATCCCCCCTCAAAACCACGGAGGCTATTTGTAGAAAATTCCATTAATATGAACTCAAGGTGTTCCCTACGGACGAATCAGCGATGAAGGTGGTGTACCTGGCTATCCAGGCGGCGACCAAGAAATGGACGATGCCGATCCGCAACTGGAAGCCGGCCATGAACCGTTTTATGATCGAATTTGGTGACCGTTTAAATGGCCACCTTTAACTGACCGGCAAAAGCACTTACACAAAAGGGTTTACAGGCTCTTTCAGTCATTCCTTTAATGCGTAAATTGCTCTCTAACCACTCTCTCAGCCCACCCTTCCATATCCTCTCTCGATACTTGCAGCTCCCCCAACCCCTTTGGATGATTCACCCCTCTATGCCCGTCTTGTCCATATAATTGATCAAACAAACTATTTGGCCAATTCAATGAGCTCTTCACCACTCCACGCCGTATCTTTTCAAAATCATTCCGCCATGTTTCGCTATCAACGCCACTCAACACTTTGGTAGAAAGCATTTTCACCCCATCCGATGCATCCACCTCTAGCAATACAAATTCACTGCCATTACGTTGCACCCCAACGGCTTTAATCACTCTTGGTGAGCCATCTTTACACAGATGTAATCGGCTACGCCCAACTTTTGGCAAAACCAAGGTTTCTTCAAAAAGCACCCGACATGCAAATTTAGTTTTTAGAATTGAAAGTAGCTCATCAAAAGCAGCAAATCGATTAGCAAAAATAGAGTTGTAATTGGTTGCATCCTGCTTCCCACCCACATCTGCCGCTGCTAGGACACCACCTAAGTGTGGCTCATCAGTACTAACCAAATTACTATTTTCACTTGTTGTTGCTTCTTCTTTTTCTAAAATAGTTTGGCTACTTTTTCTTGCCCTGCGAGATTTTTCAATTCGACTAGGTCTACTAAAACTTATCCATGTCGGCTCAGCCTCTATGACTCGTGTGTCTGTGTCTATATTGGCTGTTTCCTCATCGTCCAACTGTAGATGCTCATCATCAACAACTGACTCTGTTGAAACCGCTATGTGCTGCGTACTACCATCACCTGCCTCCTTTTCCTGAAAAGAGGCATGGCTAATAGCTGTTGTGCTAGGAAGCATAGCGTTGATTTCTAAACCTACTATTTCCTCAACTAAATAATCCTTATCCTCGTTAGAAGAACGTCCTTTTACATGTAATTTCCAACCCTGCATGGGCGGAGGGTCAAAGCTAAAGCACCAGCTTTCAACGCCGTTCTTAATTTCTCTATTTTGTTGATAGTGCCTAAAAATACTTTCATACGAATCCATAACATCTTGATCCGAAAACAACCAAACCAAAAGCTGCACTACGGCCGACTGCTCTAACGCCCCTTTAGGAAACGATGAACTGGGTAAGATCCTTATCTCTAAATGATCTCGCTCAACCTCATACTGAACGTCGAACTCTTGCTGTAAAGCGGTACTGCTCAAACAGCTTCGACAGAAATAGGAGTTAATTAAAAATAATGACCGAGCTAGCTCTAACTGTGGGATGTGATAACGAGTCTTGCTATATGGTGTTTCAGCTTCGTAAATAAATGAACTCTGCGCTCCATCCTTGTTGCGTACGGAAGCAAAGGACGAGAGATTAGGAAAATCGATTATTTTGGCTCGTTGAAGATCCGATGCTTCAAACTCAATCACACGATCCGCCTTATTTATTTGCTTTGTTGTACTGTTAACCACCTTAGCTCGACTTAATAAAGGCAAATGAGTAAATCGAGTCCATTTCCGTTCTTGCATTGGATTAAACCAAACAAAAATACGCCACTCCTTATGACCCGAGTTACGGAATAAATGACCAATATGTACAACCTGCACATTGTCATTAAATGTAGCTAGCCTAACCACTCACTCTTCCCCATAAACCATTTCCAAGAATCTTTGTGCTTCCTCAGTTATCCGCTCTTTAGATAACGTTGCACTTCTTAATAATCGCCAGCGCCTAAGCTCAACATCTTCCTGTTTAAGCTTAATAAAAGCTTGGCTAATCCGTCTAATTTGATAATCTTCCACACTCTCTGAGTAACGCTTTAAGCAAAGCGCTACCAAAGGCAGTTTCTGTAGATTTTTTGCAAGAGAGGTTCCGTTAGGAGTTTGCTTTAACAGCCAGCTCGATGTCGCTCTTGGGTGATCAAGGCTACTATCTAGACGCTTTATGATTCTTAATAGTTGTCGTACAGCAATTCGATCTCTTTGGTTCCAATCAACTCTAGGGGCGGGTGCCAGACGCTCTTGTTGATGCTGTTGATTCCAGTGAACTAGCCAATCCCTGTCATGTCGGTAAAGCCAAGCGTATAGCACCCCACCCTCTAAAGACTGTCTTGCCGCCTTAATTCCTTGGTATTTATGCACTAGTTGCTGCCAGTCTTTATGCTTAACAGATAAATCTTCAGAGTTAGGTTGCACAGACTGGCTAACAGGTCTTGTCGTTATAGAGTGCTCAGTAAGAGCACTTGCCTGCTGTAGCGCTTCTATAACCGTTAGTTTTGGCAATAAGGCTTGCCACACAATACTATGCTGTAAATAACTAAAGGCTTTTCTATGCTTACGGAATATACTTTTCAGCCAACACGTGTCCTTGTTCTCTGCCAACTTTAAATCCAGTTTCTCTAGTGCCTCATCACTAAAAGTCTGCCTCACTCTCTCCGCCACCAAGTCATGACGAATGTGCTTGCTTTTGGTTAGCCCTAGATCCTGCGCTAAGCGCTGATAAAACAGCGTCCACTGCTCAAGGCTTGGGGAAAGCTCTTGCGCTCGTGGAGCATCTAACAGAGGGGCTATATAAGCAGCTAGTGCTGTTAATTGAGATAGGGAGTCTTTGGGGTAGTCTGAAAGCAGCTCAGTATGACCCAAAGCCCAAAATTGATGTCGGTGATCATCTACAGCTCTATCAAAGAAGACTAAAGCACCGTGTTTTGGACAATATGGCAAAGCGGGCAAATACCAATCTCGTTGCCAAAAGGCTTCCCCATACCTATTTAGCTGAAGAGCAACGCAATCAGGGCAGTATCTAAAGCGGTTATCGCTCTTAACTCTAGAAGCAGCGACTCCTAGCATTAAATGCACCGCACCTTGCGCTTGGTACTCCATTAACCGAATAGCTTCGTCTCGGCGCTCCTTGCCTACAAACGGAGCATATAAAGGGAATAAGGTATGCTCATAAATAAGCTACTGAACAGCGTAACGTCCTGTTTGATGTAGATGTCTTGCTATCACACCTAAATGCGAGGGCAGACCTAAGGTAGCGACCACCTTGCGGTTGCCATACACCTCATCCAACAGCTGCTTAGGACTAACAATCCCTTGATAAACGCCTGCCCGTGCAATAGTGCTATAAATCAGCTCATTCGAGTACGGAACAGGAAAGTTTCTCATGGCTAACCTGCTTGTTTAAATAAGCTCGCCATATCCACTATTACCCCTTTCCCTTTTAACCGTTCATGCATGGTTTTTTCAGGTTGGCGTTGTGAATAGATATAACGTAAATCCGTATCAGGCAAGCTATCCCAGTCGCTGGGCTTGACTACCTTTATAGCCGAAACCTTTTTACTCTTGGAGGGCTTTTCTAGTTCTGACACTACCGTTTCGCCTTCCATCAACCACTGCAAAACAAGAGGCAGTAACTTTTGTCTTGTCATCGTTGGATTCTGGCTAAACGCTTTTTTAATAGTGGGAATTAACAGGCTTGAATCGTAATCCTCTTTCAGCATCAGATATAAATGACGCTGATCTTCGGTATCTAACTCTTGAAGGGCTTTTTCTTCTGGTGTTTGTTCTTGTATCGCTGCGATATCTAGCTGAAGTTGGATTAACCGTTTATCAATCTCGGGAACGACTAGATCAGAATAACGAGCAATGCGTTCTGGGATACCCGAGCGTAATGCCTCTAGCATGGGGTGCACAGGCTTTAACTCATCTTGATACACTTGCCGCAATAAACCAGCGGTAATACGCTCATTGCCTAAAGCTAGCGCACGGAGCTGAGCGAGTACAAAAAGTTTTACTACAATGTCCATCACTCCTTGGCTTAGCTCATACCACACATCACGGACCTCATCCGATAACAGCGCATCTTTGCGTTGTAAAAGCTGTAATTGCCAAAGATTATCCGTAAAAGCGATCCACTCTTGATTGGGCTTTCCACGTTGCGTTTGTTGTATAGGATCCCAGAATATAGCTCCAAACCCTGCCCCTCTACGTGCAGACCGCAAATCAGCCTCAAAAATCTCTCGTGCTTTAGGGGTACCAATCAACATCACTGGTACGCCAATAATATTCACCATCGTCACAAAAAAGTTCAGCATCTCTTGAGATCCACCCGAACGAGAGCGGCTTAAATGCTGAATTTCATCAATAACCAACAACCCTAAAGCATGTGCATTGGCTATTTGCGACATCAAAGCCAACATGGTTTCTATACCATGACGTTTTAAGCCATAACGACGCTCATAGTTCGAGCCCAAGGCTCGATCCAACGCTCTGAAAAAATTCAAGCAGATTTCTTTTAGCGAACCATTATGCGAGCAGTCTATTTTCAAATACACCACCTGCTCTACATTGAGTTCACGATGGTAAATCACCTGAGGATACGTGGCTAGAATACGATGAAGAGAGGTCGTCTTCCCACTACCAGAACAACCAATT
The DNA here is from genome assembly GCF_013418945.1 of Acinetobacter sp. YH12112. Taxonomy (NCBI): domain Bacteria; kingdom Pseudomonadati; phylum Pseudomonadota; class Gammaproteobacteria; order Moraxellales; family Moraxellaceae; genus Acinetobacter; species Acinetobacter sp. YH12112. Next base: position 11,083 of record NZ_VPBA01000052.1, read on the forward strand.
AACAATAAGCTTTGTGCCGTAGATCGTGCCTCCTCAAAGCGAAATGTCTCCAACTCTCCCGTTTGAACACGCTCATAACCATTTTGTAAATGCTTTTGTAAATCTCCTGTTTTAGGATTTCTGCCTACGTAGCCACCTCGAATCATGACCGAAATACGCTCACTTAGTAGCAAATGCGTACCTAATGGCTGAAAATAGTCATCTGGAATACGACAAATGGTATGAGCTCTGATAACACGGGACTTTTGCAAGTCAGAGGAAGTAAGCTGTAAAGAGGATTTCAGTGATGCAGCACTATTCACTGACTCTTGTAATGGTGGTAAGGCCTCGATAAAAGGATTATCACGATAAGCCTCTACCCCCGTATCACGATAAACTGCTTGAATCCGGGTAGCACTCATGACTCATCCTTTTCTGGTGGATCCTGAAATAATTCAGGCACGTATGTGGGTAGGCTGTAATCTTCTTGATCATCCGCTTCCACTGCGTTGAAAGGAATAACTTTAGCCTCATCACCTGAAGAGCTTGGCTTCAAATGCTCCGCACGTTTTTTACGCTCCGAGGTCACGGCTTCTTTTTTATTAGTTTTAATCTGCTTAATGCGTGTTGATTTGGGCTCAGTAGTACTGGGCGTTAACTTATTCGCTTTCTGAATGGTTTGCTGAATAAACGCCTCAAGCTCCCTGCGTTTAGTTAACTCATCCTGCTTCGCATTGGCTTTATTGTGTTTTTCTTGTGCTTGTATATCCCAAACCTCCCAAAATGAGAGACCTTTAAACTGCCGACTACGTTCCGTCAGATTACAGCGCCAAAATACACGGCTGCCAACTTGCGGAAACAAATAAATCGTATCAACCAGCACTGGGTCATAAGCCGCTTCTAAATGTTGAGGTCTAGCTATATCAGTGCTCCGCTGCAACCAACCCTCACGCAGAATCTCTGACCCCGAGTAATACAAACCCCACAAATTAACGCCAAATGAAGAAATAGAGACCTTTCGGCGAGGCAGTAACGCTACTCGCAACTGCTCTTGCTCCACAGCCCTTAAACTACCTGTACGATGCTGCATACCCCATTGCCATAGCTGGACAGGAATAGACGGTAAATCTGTAGGAAAATCAGCATCTCGATCGTATTTATCCATCACCAGATGGTTATTTCTGAATAAGATCGTACGCAAAATAATTTGTGTGAACTCAAATACCGACAGAGATGCATCTAACCTATAGTCTGTTTCACCATGGCTTTTGATCCGACTGCCCTCTACAATGCCAGGTGCAAAGGACTTAAACTCGGCTTGTAGTGTTCTAAAAGTGCTTTCCACTATGCCTTTAGCATCGCCACGTCTAGGTGGAGCACTTTCCACTCGCACATTAAAACTAGAAACTAAGGCTTCGACCTGATGACTCATTAATTCGCCACGGTCCGCTAGCAACACATCTGGCAAACCTACACACGGCCAGTCTGAGCTACTAATCTCAATATCATGCTGGGCACAAATGGCCGTTTTGTCAGAGCAAGCATTTACAAAAGCCTGCATCGCCACCACATAAGACGGATTTTCAAAGCCGATATAAAAGCCCGTGATCATCCGACTAAACACATCAATCACAATGTAAAGCGTTGGTCTTCCTATGATTTTTTGGCGATCATGATGATCCACTAAATAAATATCAGCAATCGTGGCATCAATCTCATAACGACTCCCAGGGCCTAACGCCTGAGAAGTGGCTGTACTACTTAAGGGTCGTACGTCTTTTTTATATACCCCTGCTTTAACTCTAGACTTTAAGCGCTGAGCTTTAGGGTATTCTCGATCATAAAAATAACGAAACTGACGTAGTGTTGGGTAATCCTCTTGGGGAATGCGAGGAAAATACTGAGCAAACAAGTCCACAAATCGTCTATAGGCAACGGTGGTCTTTGTACCTTTTTGATTTAACAGGTGCTTTTCTATGGTCAACCTAAAAAGGCGTTCAATCTCGGGCGTTACCTTGGTTCCTTCACCCTTACCATATTCTCTGGCTCGGCCAATCTTTGCTGTTCCTGTCGCTGAACGTCTTTCCCCTGGTGCACCGCTGTTTTTGTAGTCAGGAATTAATGCATTAGGCGTTTGACCACGCTGCCAGTAACGGCGTAACAACTTATAAACTGTAGCCTTAGTAACCTTATGTTCTTGGACCACATGCTCAACGAGTTCGCTTCTGACTTTAGGGTCGAAACGATCCTTACTATTAATAATAGGAAGAATTTTTCGATAATCCTCCTCGCGCTTCTGGAAGCTGACAGAATCTACAGACGGCTCTTCTAAATCAAGATGTACATAAGGGTCATCAGTTCTAACTAAGCGGCCTTCATCTAAATACTGCATTAGCAACAACTCAGCCCTAGCTTGTGGAACTCCTTTATCAGCGCTTATTTGCATCCAGACAACTTGGCCATCCTCTATAGCCAAAATGCGATACGGATCATTATCAAATAGCACAACCTCATTAATTTGCCACATAGCGCAACTCCTCCATATTCACTACTTGGCTAATACAGAGATCTGCACACTTATTTGCCCTGAAAGACTTATAAATATTGAACTTAATAAAACCATTTGCGGTTAAGGCTCGTATCTCACTCAATGTTTTGCCTAACTCCAAATCATAAGCAATATCAACCTGCTTACAGACATTGATAATGTTTTCATCTCCTTTTTCTTGCAGGATATGGGCCAATGGGGATAGTTGTGCTAAAAGCTCCGCAGAAACTTCTTCTGTTTTCACTGAATAAAGCCATTCAATATTTTCTTTTACTACGGGATTTATTTCTTTATCAGTAAAAATGAACCAAGGAATTTGCTTTTGCTGCCAATAGCGACGCTCTAGTTCTAGTTTTTCTAAGGTACGCTCGTCTTGTAAGGCTGCTGCAGGTTTGACTTGAATAGCAAACTGCTCAAAAGGACCATCTTTGCAGTCCACTAAAAAATCAGTAGACATAACCTGATCTACACCACGAATAACAGGATGCTTAATACCACTATCTATTGCAATCTGCCTGGTATCACTAGGTAATAAGGGGAACTGCTCGCGTATATCTAGCACGCTGCTCTCCCACTCAAGACTGAGAAAAACAGCAAGCTCTAAGTCAGATAGCAAATGATGGACTCGTCCCGTCTTATGAGAATAAATACGGTGGGAACGACCTGAAGAAGGAACTTCTTGTACTGTTAGCCATGGAATATAGTCTTTACCATGCCCTTGGCCACGCCCCTCTTTAATACGACGGGCAATTTGCACTTCAGAAAATGAAGAGTTTGCTTTAGCCATAACAAAAGTCCAGTATGCTTTTTCACAGCATAACTGGACTGATTTCAGTTTACAACTATTCTGTCTAGTTTAAGACTTTATTGTCATAGTTTAGATCTATTTTGTTCAGTTTAAGACTTTATTGTCCGCCCACAGGAAACGCAGCTGAAACGGGAAGCTCAACACCCACTGACGCATGGGTTGTTCAGGCAGTACTTCATCAACCAGCAAGGCGGCACTTTCGGCCATCCGCCGCGCCCCACAGCTCGGGCAGAAACC
>NZ_VPBA01000053.1:0-14289 GCF_013418945.1 Acinetobacter sp. YH12112
GAGATCCATGCACGTGTAGCAGTCCTTAACAGATTTACGGAATTAGGTCGCCCACTTACCCAAGTTACGCCTTAAATTTGGCTCAATTAGGGGCGCTTTGCATTTCAAATCTTTGTGCAACAAAGCCTTTATACATTCAAAATATTCAAAAGATGTAACAAATTCTGCGAGTCAATTGCAAGATGTAGTAGGTCAAGGAATTAAAAACCTTGGAAATATGCACTTTACTAGTAAGCAAATAGTTTTTAAAAATTCTAATAGTTTAGCAGGCTTTTATAAGAGTGGAAAAGGAGCTAATGGGGAAGGCACAGGAGTTCAAACAAATATTTCTAGAATCCGAAAGAGTTCTGGTAATATTGAAAATGATATTAATTTAATTTTAAAAAATCCAAAATTGCATAGAAAATGTATTTTGGCATGTAATTTTATTTCAAAATCTTATATCGAAGCCGAATTTAATAAAATTAAACAGGGGCAGAAAGTAAGAGGAAATATAACACAGTGGTTATGGATTCTCTCATCATTCTCCCATGCAGCTAAAGATGCTGGAGTCTTTCCAATGATTTATTGTGCAGCGTAAACAGTACATGTTTTTTAAATATGGGTTTAGCAAATAGTCAGTAATAACCAAATCTCTGTAAAGCCAGCTTAATTTTCTATCAAAATTATCCTTCGCCCAAACGCCATCATCACTCGTCGAAATGGACAATAGACAATCATCACAGATTGGTTATACTGAATAGACCATTTCTAAATCATACGGAGAACAAAGATGGTAACTGCAGGCGACAAGCCAGGAACAGGCTTCTATTTTTGTGTCCAATGCGGACATCGCGTTTACTTAGAAATTGGTACAGACCGTTTACCCCCGTGTACCAAATGCCAAGGCAATCAATTTAACAATAAGAATGCCTAAGCAACAGCACTCAAACAGTTACCCTCTGTTTTGAATGAAAGCCCTATCACACGATAGGGCTTTTTAATGGGATCAATAAAAATATGCTGAATTTTCAGGGTGTTAGAACAGTTGAAGCCCTACAAAAAGAAAGCACAAAATCAAGATACAAATTGAGTGGGTTTGAGGTTCTATCTTATTGAAAAGGAATAATAAAAATTAAGGTGTTTATTGTTTGGTTTTGTTTGAAAAATAGCCATTAATCCTCATATTGAATAAGACATATAGCATATTTCAGGTGCAGTCTTTGCAACATTATCTTGATCTTAACCATGACTCTGGTGTGGCCAATTATGAAATTGGTCAAGAGTTTATTCGGGTTCAGTTCCGTAAAAATAGCAGGGTCTATACTTATAGCTATGCCAGCGCCGGTGTGCAGCATGTCGAGAATATGAAACAGCTGGCCCAATATGGCGATGGGCTGAATGCCTATATCAACCGTTATACTCGCTGGCTGTATTTAAAATAAATAACTGGCCTGTTTTTTGCTTCATGATGCTTCCTAGGAGCGCCACATCCACTTTCGGGTGGATGCTGGTTTTAAAGAAAAATCATCAGGAGCAAAGCCATGTCAAACTCTCAAGCTGCCGATTCTTATACTCAATTGCCGGTCAAGGCGCATCTGCTGGCGGGTTGGCCGTTACTGCTGGTGCTGTTTGGTGGTGCCATTGGGGTGGTTTATGCCGTGCTGGCTTACATGCTGAATATCAAAATTTATCAATCGACCTTATCTAAACTGAATAAAGTCTTGGCCAATTTGCTCTGTGGCATGTCAGCCTTAAGTGGCTGGTGGTTTAGCGCCCAGCTCATTCAAGGACAGTTATTTTAAACAGCTCGATACCTCACGATTAAAGATCTGCAATGTCCTGAACCGGGCAGAATAATCTATGCCTGAATATTCCAGAAAAATACGGAATCATGAAAAAGAATCATGATTATGGCAGCTTGAAAATAAAAAATTCTATCTAAACCGTTTGATGTGAGAAAAATTATCAAAAAGATGAAAAAACGCCGTAGCTTAGGAAAACAATCCCGCCGGCTTTTGACTATTCTATTGCTCAAGGGTGAAAGGGGATCGAAAAGAGTAGATTGCTACCAGTAACGTATCACGTGCGTGTAGTACTTACCCACAAGGTCTCGATTCGGCTTAGGACGCTATAGATCAGAAGTTTATAGGCAAAAAGTTAGAACTTACCAAGTTTTAATTGTATTAGTTCAGACTTGATCGTACATTCTTCTTGAAAAAGAGAAAGTTACCCGTTTTGATAAAGGTGTCGAAATCTTAATCAAACAAAGGTAACTTTCTTATGTTGCATACTAACAATCAAATCATTAAACACAAAGTAGGTCTGCTCAATTTAGCTGAAGAGCTTCAGAATGTATCCAGAGCATGCAAAGTGATGGGTGTTTCAAGAGATACATTTTATCGCTATCAAGAGTTAGTGAAGTCTGGTGATATTGACGCACTGATCAATAAATCCCGTCGAGTACCAAATTTAAAAAACCGTGTAGATGATGCTACTGAACAGGCTGTTATTGATTTCGCAATTCAATATCCCGCATATGGTCAGCACCGTACGAGTAATGAATTACGCAAGAAGGGTGTATTCGTTTCAGGGAGTGGGGTTCGCTCTATATGGCTTCGTCATGATTTAGAAAACTTTAAGAAGCGTTTAAAAGCACTTGAGGCTAAAGTGGCACAGGATGGTATTGAATTAAATGATCAGCAGATTGCGGCACTTGAACGTAAGCATGAGGATGACGTTGCTTGTGGTGAAATCGAAACAGCTCATCCAGGCTATTTAGGCGCGCAAGACACCTTTTATGTCGGGAATCTCAAAGGTGTTGGACGAATCTACCAACAAACATTCATCGACACTTATAGCAAGGTCGTTCATTGCAAGCTCTATACAACAAAAACACCGATTACAGCGGCTGATTTACTCAATGATCGTGTGTTGCCATTTTATCAATCTCAGGACTTACCAATGCTTCGCATCCTCACAGACAGAGGTACTGAGTATTGCGGTAAGGTAGAACAACATGACTATGAGTTGTATCTGGCAGTTAATGATATTGATCACACGAAGACAAAAGCAGCTTCCCCGCAAACAAATGGTATATGTGAGCGTTTCCATAAGACGATTTTGCAGGAGTTCTATCAAATTACATTTAGGAAGAAGCTTTATAGCTCATTGGAAGAATTACAAGTTGATCTAGACGATTGGCTGAAATTCTATAATACTGAACGAACTCATCAAGGAAAAATGTGCTGTGGTCGTACACCACTTGAAACTTTACTTGATGGAAAACGGATTTGGGCTGAGAAAAATTTAGCTCAAATTTAACCTGACAGGCACAATAAAAAATGGGTAACTGTCAGATCAGGTTTGAGCTAGTACATTTTAATAGTTGAAGTATTTCCCGCTCCCTTAAAAATAAAAATTTCAACATCTCTATTCTTCTTTATCTTTTTGTTATTCCTATTTCACTATATTCGTTTAAATCACCTTCATTTTCCTTTCAGTTATCGCAACCTTATTTGCCAGAATCCTACAGGGTACTGAAAGCAGCTATGCTATAAAAAATAAAAACTACCGAGCAGAACAATGAAAATTTATGTCACCAGTCTTATAGTCGATGATCAGGAAAAAGCCTTGCAGTTTTATACTCAGATACTTGGTTTTCGGCTAAAACAGGATGTCCCGGTGGGTGAATATCGCTGGTTGACGCTGGTTTCTCCCGAGCAGCCAGATGGTGTTGAGCTGCTACTAGAACCGGATGTGCATCCCGCAGCGAAAGCCTTTAAAGCCGTCATCAAGGCAGATGGTATTGCTTATACCTCATTTCAGGTCAACGATCTTGAGGCAGAATATCAGCGTTTACTCGCGCTAGGTGTGGTTTTTACTCAAGCACCGATGCTGGCTGGCAATGTGAAAATTGCCGTGCTGGAAGATGGCTGTGGTAATTTAATTCAACTGATGCAGCCGCTGTCTTGAGCCATCATAATCACTTAGATAAATTCTCTTAAAATCGCCATTTTCTGCAAAATAAAATGAAGAATTTAACCTAGTGTATAAAAATTTCTTGTGATTAAGCTTTATTAGGGAAAATTTCCTGAAAATATTTTAAATTGACTGATCTTCGGAAAACAATTTCGGCAGGCTTTGACTACTATATCTCTCAAGGGTGTGACGGGATCGAAAAGAGTAGCATGCTGTCAGCGGCGCAAAACGCGAGTGCAGTACTCACCCAAAAGGTCTCGATTCGGCTTAGGACGCTATAGATCAGAAGTTTATAGGCTATAAGATCATGACGTACAACGTGATGATAGTTGAAGTAAACAGCAAGTTTTCCCTGACACCCTAAAAAATTCCGTGCATGACCAGAACAATGAACTATAAAAATCAAACTCGAAAAACCAGAGAATAAAAACTATTTCTCTCCAGTAGCTTCCAGATTAAATATCTATCTTCTCAATAGATTGACAGCAGATTGGCCGCTTGATATTTTGCCCGCTTTCGACTCCCAAGCTGTACCGCCATGCCTTTAAACGACAACTTTGTATATTGCCCGCCGCAAGAGCCACTGGTCCTGGTCTATGAAGATGATGATCTGGTGGTGATTGAAAAGCCAGCAGGTTTGCTGTCGGTGCCGGGGCGGTTGCCGGAGCATCAGGACAGTGCCTATTTACGCGTGTTGGCGCGCTATCCACAGGCCAAAATTACCCATCGTTTAGATATGGCCACCTCGGGTATTCTGATGTTTGCCAAACATCGTGATGCAGAAGTAGCGGTGAGTAAAATGTTTCAGGCGCGCACCGTGACCAAGCACTATATTGCCCTGGTACAGGGCAAACTCGACGGAGATGGCAAAGTTGAGGTGCCATTAATTACCGACTGGGAAAACCGGCCGCGTCAGATGGTGCATTTTGAACTGGGCAAGCCGGCACAAACTTTATATCAGGGACTGGACTATAATGTCGAGATGGACATCAGCCGGGTATTGCTGACCCCAATTACCGGACGTTCACACCAGCTACGCGTGCATATGCAGTATATCGGCCATCCAATTACCGGCGATAAGCTGTATCATCCAGAACCTGCACGCAGTCCCCTAAAACGCATGGCCTTGCATGCCAGTTATCTGGCTTTTACTCAGCCTTTAAGCGGTGCCGCGGTTGAAATTCATGGACAGGTGCCGTTTTAAGCAGTTGATCCGATTTGGAGTGCTCTCCCCAAAACAGGGGATTGCCGATCCGGATAGAGATCAGGATGATAGAACAGAAAAAAATTAAGCGCTCTATCTCGGAACTGCAACAAAATTAGGGTAAGCTGACCATTAGAACAACAACACAGAACAAGGACAAAATGATGTCACGCGATTATGAACAATTTCCAGATGACGACAACGGCAACGTACTTTGGCAAATGCATGAAGATGGTGATGATCTGGACGAGGCACATGAAATTGAATATTCGATTGCCTTTACCGACCAGGAACAGGCTGAACGTTGTGCCTTATTTCTGTTAAATGAAGAACAAAAAATTTCTTTATTTCAGGATGATGATTCTGGTGTGACCGAATGGATTATTACCATTTATGTTTATATGGAACCGGCCTATGCCGATATTGTTGATTTAGAAGAATGGTTCACCAAAATCGCCAACCAGTTCCAGGGTGAATATGATGGCTGGGGCTGCATGGCCTATGTCTATGATGATGAAGACGAAGAAGAAAACTATCCAGTTTAACCCCATTTTCTAGTACAAAAAAGCATGCCGGAGCGCATGCTTTTTTGCTTTACGCTCGCTTCAACCAAAGTCATACACAGGCCCAAGGCAGAAGGCGTAGACTGAAAATTATTCGCTGTCAACAGGTGATGTCATGCAACACAGCGTACAGTTACACCGTATATTTCAGGCGCCGTTATCACGGGTGTATCGGGCCTTTGTCGATCCGCATGCTTTAGTCAAATGGATGGCGCCACATGGTTTTATCGTGCAGATTGAACAGTTTGAACCCGTGGTCAACGGTCAATATAAAATTGCCTTTTGTAATTTGAGCACGGGCAAAAGCCACGGTTTTCACGGGCAGTATCTGGAAGTGATTCCCGAGCAGCGACTGCGTTATCAGGATGAGTTTGATAGCCCGGATTTACCCGGACTGATTCAGGTCACAATTGAGTTTAAGGCGGTATCGGTCGGAACCGAAGTCTGGATTCAGCAGGACAATCTGCCCGATGCCATTCCCGTCGATGGCTGTTATTTGGGCTGGCAGGAATGTCTGGATTTACTCAGCCTGCTGGTGACCCCTGACATTCCGGATGAGTAAAACCATGCCCATTGCTACCAAACGTATTTATCAGGCTGTAAGCAAGCAGGACGGTACCCGGATTCTGCTGGACCGGATCTGGCCGCGCGGGATCAAAAAAGCCGATGCCCAGATTGACCTGTGGCCGAAGGATTTAACCCCCTCGACCGAACTGCGTAAATGGTTCCATGAAGATACTGAGCGGCACTGGCCCGAGTTTCAGCAGCGTTATCGGCAAGAGTTGCAGCAGCATTTGGACGCGGTGGAGGAAATCCGGCAACTGGCGCAGAAGGGACCAATTACCCTGTTAACCGCAGCAGAAAACGAACAGCATAATCATCTGCAGGTGTTTAAACAGCTGCTGGAACACCCGGGAAAATAACACAAATATTGTTATTAATCCCTAAACCGGTTAGGGATTTTAACGTGATGAAAAATATAAATGTTATAGTAGACCTTTATATTTTTTATTTTGCTCGTTTCGAGGTTTTTATGTCTTTACCGAATTGCCCAAAATGCCAGTCCGAATATACCTATCAAGATGGTGACTTGCTGATTTGTCCTGAATGCGCACATGAATGGAAAGAAGGGGAGCAGGCAGAAGCCGAGGCCGGCGCCATCATTAAAGATGCCAATGGTAATGTACTGGCCGATGGCGATACCGTGACGGTGATTAAAGACCTGAAAATTAAAGGTTCATCTTCTGTGGTGAAAGTGGGTACCAAAGTGAAAAATATCCGCCTATTGCCAGAAGCATCAGATGGTCATGATATTGACTGTAAAGTAGATGGTATTGGCGCAATTAAACTGAAATCGGAATATGTGAAAAAAGCATAATCGCACTGTTTCTCTTGGGTTTTATCTTGCTTTGAAGCAGGGTAAAACCCTGAATTTTTAAGATCACATCTGCACCATATCGGGAGAAGGCTGATGCCACATATCCATCTTGAATATTCAGATCAGCTGCAGGCGCTTGAAATGAAGCCTTTGCTCAGTCGTATCAACCGGACGCTGGTCGAGAATGGCCTGTTTGCTAATGCCTCTGATATTAAAAGTCGCGCCATCTGCCAGCAGGACTATGTGATTGGACTGGATGAAAGCGCACAGGCCTATGTGCATGCCAAAATCTCGATTTTAAAAGGCCGTAGTACCGCCCTAAAGCAGGAAATTTCCCGGACCGTGCTGGAGGTGTTGCAGGATTATCTGCCGCCACAGAATGAATTGACGTTGCAACTGTGTGTCGAAATTCTGGAAATGGACCCGGATATTTACAGCAAAGCCATCATTCATCCTTAATATTTTTCCCTTGCAATGGCACAGTTGTGTATGTGGCATTTTGCTGCTTTCAATACTTTCCCATCTTCATCTTCTGTGCTGTTTCTTGCTGAAATTAGGCGTTTTTTTACAGGAATCTATTTGAAATAAAGAGCCGAAGCTCGTAAATAATAAATAAAGAGCAACAGGATGTGCCCAGCCATGCGAAAACAGAACAATAAACCGGGTCTGCTCCAGCCCGAAGCGAAGCCGCCGCGTCCCCATCACTGGAAGCCGGAAAAATCTGCCGCCAGTTGGGTCAAGCGGGATATTGAAACCCAGAATATTGTCCGGGTGATGGCCGGTTTTGTGATTAGCGCGGTGATTATTGCGGCGCTGTATTTTGGTCAGGATGTGCTGATTCCGCTGGCACTGGCTATTTTGCTGGCATTTTTGCTGGAACCGCTGGTGTCACGGCTAAAAAAATGGGGGCTGCCACAGCTGCCGTCGATTGCCATTGTCATGATTTTCACCATTAGTGTGCTGGCTGGACTGGGCAGTTATCTGGGTTTTCAGCTCAAGGATTTAAGTCAGGAATTACCGCAATATCAGGACACCATTCAGCAAAAACTGAATACGGTGAAATCGCTAACCTCTGGCCCTAGTGCCTGGGATGGGGCCAAAACCACTTTCGATACGGTGGAAAGCTCGTTTGAAGGCATCAATCAGGTCGAGCAGGAAAAGGGTGTGCAGAATGTCAAGGTGGTCGGACTGGAGCAAAGTCCTTCCGATGCCGCCATGGCGTGGGGCAGCAAGATTTTAAGCCCGATTGCCACCATTGGTATCGTATTTTTATTTGTGGTGCTGATTTTAATTAGCCGTAAAGATCTGCATGACCGCTTGTTGCGTCTGCTTGGCGGTAATTTGAATATTGGTACCGATGTGCTGGATGAAGCCGGCCAGCGCATTGGTACCTATTTGCGCATGCAATTGCTGGTCAATGTCACCTATGGCATTCCGATGGCAGCCGGACTGTGGTTTATTGGCGTGCCTGCGGCCATCATGTGGGGCATGCTGGCGGTGGTGCTGCGCTTTGTGCCTTATGTCGGCCCGATCATTTCTGCGGTGTTCCCGTTAACGCTGGCTTTTGCGGTGGATCCAGGCTGGAATATGTTCCTCTGGACGCTGGGCCTGATTCTGCTGCTGGAGCTGATCAGTAATAACATCATTGAGCCGTGGTTATATGGCGAAAGTACCGGCCTGACTACCTTGTCGATTATTCTGGCTGCCACCTTCTGGACCTTAATCTGGGGACCAATTGGTCTGATTTTATCAACACCGTTAACGGCCTGTTTGCTGGTGCTGTCGCACTATATTCCGGCGTTGGGCTTTGTCAAAGTGTTAATTGGCAGTGCCCCGGTGCTGTCACCGCCCGAACGTTTTTATCAGCGTTTGGTGGCCGATGAAGTACATGATGCGCTGGATGTGGCTAATGCATATATCCAGCAGGAGCTGCCGAAAAAAACGAATAAAGAAGCGCTGGTCCGGAAAATCAATAATTTCTATGATGAAGTGGCGATTCCTGCGATTTGCCTGTTTTCGCAGGTCCATAATACCGAGGCCAGCGCCGAACACCGTTTGCGCATGCATCAGGGTTTAAAACGGTTTAATCATGAATTTCAGCAGCAATATCCGCTACAGACCGAACTGAACAACCCCAAAGTCATGTGTCTGGGGGCACGTTGGGAGGTGGATGTGCTGGCCTCTGCCATGCTGGCCCATGGTCTGAACCTGAAAAAGATTGCCGCCTGTAGCCATGCCGATGCCTTGATTCAATCGCGCTCGGATGTGTTGAGTGCCGTGCCGGAATCGACCGACATCATCTGTATCACTATTTTTCATCAGCAACCGATGGCGCAAATCCGCCTGTTGAACCACCGGATACGCACACTAAAACCGCAGATCAAACTGGTGTTTGCTTTGCTGGGCAATCAGTCGACGCATTTGCGTGATGAGATTGAGCGTCTGTTTCAGCCTGAAGCTGTGGTGAATAGTGTGAATGAACTGATGCTGAATATGGATATGCTGCTGATGGCACAAGGGGAAAACCCGGCGGCGGCACTGATGCATGACAATGAGGCTGAACGTTTACAAGCTTTGCATGAACTGGATTTATTGCAGTCGGAATTGCTGCCAATTTACAGCCAGTATATTGAAGAAGCGCGGCAGGCCTTTGATGTGAAATATGCCCAGATTTCGCTGGTCGATGCCGGGCAGGTGCATACTCCGGCTAGTCCGCTGGCAGAAGCGGTGGAGTCGCCGATCCACGCAGCGCAGCGCCGTGAAGAATCGATTTGTACCCATCTGGTTTATCAGAATGAAGCGCTGGTCATTGAAGATATTCAGCGTGATCCACGCTTCCGGCAGTATCCTCATCTGGCCAGACAGAAAATCCGTTTTTATGCCGGGGTGCCAATTCAAAGCAAACAGGGCTTGGCCATAGGCAGCTTATGTATTCTGGACAAGCAGGTGCGGCAGATGTCTGAAGAAGATCTGGATTTGCTGAAAGCACTGGCGCTGGATTTACAGGAGACCTTAAGCAGTGAGCGATTACGCAAACAGAAGCTGGAGGAAATCCAGCGTTTGGGCCAGGCCGATTTAAGTCAGGCCGTGGTGACAGATTCCTAATGATTGCATCCTTGTCCACATACGGCTGTTTGCATCTGGCCGTTAGGTTATCGTTTAAAACTAGGGGAGAGCAGTTCGTTGGCCTTTCATGATTTTTATCGCTTAAGTTCGCATGCGGTAATTTGTAATGCCCAGCAGCAGGTGCTGTTACTTAAAGCTACCTATGCCGATCAGGCCTGGGGCTTACCGGGTGGCGCGCTGGATATGGGGGAAACCATCCACGAGGCCTTAATTCGGGAATGTCAGGAAGAAATTGGCTGTCAGGTGCAGGTGGGGTATTTGTCGGGTGTGTATTTTCATGCAGCGGTGCAATCCCATGCTTTTATTTTTCGCTGTCATGTACCGGAAGATGCACAGATTCAGCTAAGCGATGAACATGCCGAATATCGCTGGTTTGATCTGGCGCAACTGGCGCCGGTTCAGCGGACTCGGGTAGAAGATTGTCTGAATTTTCAGGGCAATGTCATCAGCCGGAGTTTTTAACCTGCGGCTTGCAAAATGATTACACAAAAGTGATCAAACGGCTGTTAGACAAGCCCTGTAAACAGCCGCGACAATGTTTGGCTCAGGGTACTGCGTGTTGCGAGGCTTGCAGGGTGGCAATAATCTCATCCAGCTTTTTGATGCGTTTAACCTCATCCCACAGCGCTTTGGCTTCCGGATAATGCTTTGACATCATGCCCAGCCATTGTTTATAACGCCCCAGCATACCAATTTCGGTTTTGGCCGGACCGTGAATAAAGCGGATTTGCAAATCAAGCAGATCTTGCCAGCTCAGTAAGGGTGCATCAGAGTTCTGGCGGATACATTGGGTGAGGTCAGGGGTGGTGACGGCACCACGACCAATCATTAAATCTTCACAGCCCGATTCTAACTGGCATTGTTTGGCATCGGCATTGGTCCAGATTTCCCCATTGGCAATCACATTAATCTTCAAGGCTTCACGAATCGGGGCCAGCTGATCCCAAAAGGCCGGCGGGGTATAACCATCGGCTTTGGTGCGCGCATGGACCGTGACCCAGGAGGCGCCTGCATCTTCAATGGCATGGGCATTGTCCAGCATGAAGTTGCGATCCATATAGCCTAAGCGCATTTTGGCAGAAACCGGAATATGTGCCGGCACGGCATCGCGCACAGCTTTGACCAGCTCATGTACCACTTCCGGTTCATCTAGCAGGACCGAACCGCCACGATGACGGTTTACGGTTTTGGCCGGACAACCAAAGTTCAGGTCAATCGCTGGTGCGCCCATGGCTGCAACTTTGACTGCATTAGCGGCTAGCATGTCCGGGTTGTTGCCCAGAAACTGCACATGCACTGGGGTGCCAGCCGCAGTTTTACCGCCGTTCAATAATTCCGGGCAATAGCTGTGATAGATATGATCGGGCAGGATTGAGTCGGTGACCCGAATAAACTCAGTCACACACCAGTCGAAGCTGCCGACAGACGTGAGGACATCACGCATGATCGGATCGGTTAAGCCTTCCATGGGTGCAAGCACAAGTTTCAACGCGTTCACCTGTTAATTTGAAAAACGGTGTTATACGTTTTTTTTACCAAGATGTCTAGGAAAAGGTCTTTGAAGTATTGTAGAGCGAGATAAGGCTTAGCCTTTATATTTCGAATAAGAAATTTTATGTTAAAGAAAATATTAAATAATATAATAAATAAGTTATTGAATTTAATTAATTTTTAAAAAAAATATAGATTTTATAAGAAAAATTAATATTTATATCAAAAAAACTTGATTATTTTTATTTTTACTGTATATTTAACTTAACTAGAAAAAAGTCTTGTTTCGGTAAATCTTCCTTAAGTATCGCAGTTTTAGTCATAATCCTTCGTTTTTTAGATTTTAAGTCTCATTCTTTATTATTTTCAAAGTTATTAATCAGTCAATAAAATGACTAAAAAATTATTAAAAATTAGTAGGATATATTATGTCAAACTCAAATGTTGTTAAAGGTACTGTTAAGTGGTTTAACGAAACTAAAGGTTTTGGTTTCATTCAACAAGAATCAGGTCCAGACGTTTTTGCTCATTTCAGCGAAATCGCGAGTTCAGGTTTCAAGACCTTATTTGAAGGCCAGCAAGTTGAATTCAGTGTAGCTCAAGGTCAAAAAGGACCGAATGCTGTAAATATTGTTGCTATCTAAGTAATAATAAGCAGTAATAAAAAGCACTCATAAGTGCTTTTTTTATGCTTTAAAATGTTTTCAAAATTGAAAAAATCTCTAAAAAATAGGATATAAGTTGTTAAAAGTAAATGATTTAATTGCAAAATCTAAAAATGGTACTGAAATTATTGTTTCATTAATTCCTCTACATAAAATGCAAAATACACGTCAAGGTTTAAAACAAGTCGAAGTAGGTAAAAGAGTTCTACTGGAATCTGGAATAGAAGTTGATTTAAATTTGGATGGCCGTACATTTTACACTTCTCTAAATCAGCTATTTAAATTAAATCATAAAGTTTCTTAGCGATAAATTTTTAAACATCAATAATTTATGTGGGATTTCCACTGCAATTTTTTTAAGGAAATATATATGTTTAAACAGACTCTCAGCGTAAAAGACCAGTTTGGCGTTAAACACGCTATTCAAGCCACAGTGGATCATGAGTTTGCCAACACACAATCTCATTTGAATATAAAACATATCACCGTTGATGGTGAAGATATTCGACCTAGTTTTGAAATGCTTTTTCAAAGTACCTTAAGTGGAAAAATATTTAAAATCATCTAGAAATATAGTTTTTATAAAATCTATAGTCTGAATGAAATATCAGGACCTACTCGCTATCATGCGGGTTTTTTATACCTAATATTTATATTTGTAAGCCTTTGCTTATGCGAAACGAGAGTTCACAGCTCTCGTTTTTTTATTCTAAAACTGCTAAA
Organism: Acinetobacter sp. YH12112; assembly: GCF_013418945.1. NCBI lineage: Bacteria > Pseudomonadati > Pseudomonadota > Gammaproteobacteria > Moraxellales > Moraxellaceae > Acinetobacter > Acinetobacter sp. YH12112. Next base: position 13,111 of record NZ_VPBA01000053.1, read on the forward strand.
ATTCTTATACGCCATTGACGTACTCAAACCTATGCTATTCATTGAAACCAGTATTTTTACCAAGCAAATCAAAGAGCTTGTAAGTGATGAAGAGTATCGTCAGCTCCAGCAAGATCTCTTGGTACAGCCTGATAAAGGTGACTTAATCAAGAATGGCGGTGGCATTCGTAAAGTACGCTGTGCTCAAGGTAATAAAGGTAAAAGTGGCGGTATCCGTGTGATCTATTACTGGGTCACAGAAGATGATCAGATATTTTTCCTAGTGGCTTATCCAAAGTCTACGAAAGATAATCTGACAGACAAAGAGACTTCGATCCTACGTCAATTAGTGAAGGAGCAATTTCATGGATAACAACTTATTTGATGACCTGGTTGCTTCAATCAAAGAAGCTGGTGCCATCAAACGCAATGAAATGAAAGCAAGCCGAGTGACTGAGCTTGAATTACCAGATATTAAAGAAGTACGTGAGAAAACTGGCTTAACCCAGGCAGAGTTTGCTGCACGTTTACATATCAGTGCGAGAACCTTGCAAAACTGGGAACAAGGCCGTCGTTATCCGACTGGTCCTGCAGCGACTTTAATTCGCATTCTGGATGCCCATCCAACTCTGATTTAAAAGTTTAGATAATAAAAAAACCCCGGCATCCTGCCGGGGTTTTTCATCGTTGCTGATTGTGCTGTTGTACCCTCTGGTCCATGTGCAATAACTTATAATTTTTGTTTTATGTTATGGAACTTCCTGTTCCTGATGAGTTCATCATAGGAAAACTCCAGTTTTCAGAATAGCCGCAAATAGCCGATATTCTTGTGCGTTCTAACCTACAAAATAGGCTAAATTTTATCCACAGCAATTGGGGGTAGTTTCGGATCCTGAAAGCCGATAAAATGGGCTCTGCTTGCCAAATTGATCGTTTTTTTAGTCAATTTTACTGGCGAAATGTTACAGATCCGCTTAAAAACTCACCAACTTATTACAAAAGTTGATTTCTGCTGTTTTTGTGATCACGGTTAAAATTCTAAGTAATTGATTTTTAAATTATTATACAAATGCTGTTATTCCTAAGTAGAAATGTCCTACCTAATAACCAAATAGAAATGTCCTATACAGACACTTCCAAGTCAAGCACAGGATTCAGATTTCGTTCTTTGATTACTGTTTTCTGTGCACGTCTGCTCGG
>NZ_VPBA01000054.1:0-13606 GCF_013418945.1 Acinetobacter sp. YH12112
TAAGTTCTTTATCCGACATAGACACCAACATATCAAACCGTCCGCTAAGAAAATTGCAACAGCGCATATTCTAAAAGCGGACATTTTTACTTTGGAGAAACCGGACATTTCTATTTTGGAGTTACAAGTCGACTTCGCATAACAGCCATTATGTTAAATGGAAGGAAGCAAAATAAGTTAACATTTTGCTTCCGGCCACATTAAGCTAGAGTTTTATTTAAATAAAGCTATTTAGTAATCATTAAATTAATTAAAATCTAAATCTAACACCAGCTCCATATAACCAACCTTTCTCAGAGTTTGATTCTATTTGCCACGACGTTTCATCATTACCTTTTGAATACTCATAGGCAATGTCGATATACGGCATGATCTTTTTACTGATTTCATAGCGAGTTTCAAACCCTGCGGTTGCACTGCTTAAACCAGTTTTTTTCGCATATTTAGAGTCATCACTAAAGATAGCATCCAACTCTAAATAAGGTTGAATAATCAACTTTTGCGTAATCAGAAAATCACGTTCCGTTTCTAGGCTAAAGCCCGCATAATTGTCTTCTCCCGCATAGAGATAAGCATCAGTTTCAAAGAAATATGGCGCCATACCATGTAAGCCAATCACCGCATCAACATTTTCTTCGGTGTCTTTGCGATGATCATTGAGTTCAACTTTTTCACTACGATAACGTGCACCAATCTGTGCATCCCAAAAGTCTGAAATCATACGGCTATATAAAAGTTTGGCATCATAATGTGCATCATGCGATTCTTCTTTATCGGCATGAATTTTAATAAAAACCTTATTTTCATCTGTGCCAATACGGGTTTCAAACTCTGACTTTAAATCACCTGTGCCATCTTCATTGACAAGCCACTTATTGTCCACTGTCGTAATCGCATAAATTTGCGCACCGTGTTCTGAGCGATGATCATAATGCGAACTCTGCTGAGCATTCGCATCTGGTACATGATGTAAATGATTAACCGTAGATGTTGCCTGATGTTGTGCCTGATTCATTTGGCTATGGTTCATTTGAGAGCGATCCATTTGCATCGGCTGATTTTGACTAGAAGATGTAGCAACTGTCATTTTTTCAGGCGCACTATGATCTTCACCATTATGTGCCAAACTCACTGCACTGACCATCAACAAAGAGCTTGCTAAAACAGTTTTAGAAAAAAGATTAATGGTGCGCATGTTGATCTCCTTTCTGTACTTTTTGATCTTGCTGTTTCTCTGTTGATTTGTGATGCATTGGCTGATGACCTGCATGTTGATGGTTCATCGGTGCTGAATGTGCAGCATGATTCATTTTCCCCATCATCTGCATGTGTTGTGCATGCTCTTGTGGAGAATGCTGTGAATGATCCATCTCAGACATCGCTTGATGATTCATTGATGGTACATTTTTTCCATCAGTCTGAGCAGTTGAATGATGCCCTTCGTGCGCCAAACTTAAGCTTGTTAAACTCAATACCGCAACAGAAAAAAACGCTTTAAATACAAAATTAGTGATGTGCATGTCCAGCTCCTTTTTGCTCAGTTACTTGGTGAGTTTGAGTCGAATTTGTACCTTGAATTGGCGTTGTAGACACTTGTTCATCGCTAACATTTGCCACGATCAACTTGTTCATCATTCCTGCACTCATGTGATACAACAAATGACAATGGATTGCCCATTCGCCCAACTCATCCGCAGTTAATAAAGCAGTCACTGTTTTACCCGGTGGTACAATCAATGTGTGTTTATTCGGCATATCTACCGACTCTTGACCATTCTCCAACTGCATAAACATGCCATGTAAATGCATGGGGTGCGCCATCATACTGTCATTAATAAATTTGATACGGATACGCTCGCCATACTTCACTTTTAATGGCTCAGCATCGCTGAATTTTTTACCGTTAATCGTCCAAATATAACGCTCCATAGTACCGCCCAAACGTACTACTAATTCACTGCTAGCTTCACGAGTATCTTTTTGCGGTTCTAAAGATTTTAAATCACTATATTGCAAGGCTTTATTGCCCGCAGGTGTAGATGCATTTGCCCAACCATAAACCACTTGATCATTTTCTTGTGGTTTTGCTGTGCCATGCTGTGAATGATCCATTTTCGAGTGATCCATGCCTTGCATATCGCCATGGTTCATTTTTGAATGATCCATTTTCGAGTGATCCATGCCTTGCATATTGCCGTGGTTCATTTTCGAATGATCCATTCCTGCATGATCACCGCCACCATGTCCCATATCTTCCATGGTCAAAAGTGAGCGTGGACGTGGTGCAGGCATATGAATGCCATGTGTCATAGGATTTAATTCATTGTGCAGTGTACCAATCGCATAGCCTGCACGGTCAATTGACTCAGCTTCAATTTGATAATGTCCGCCTTTTGGCTCCACAATCACATCATAAGTTTCAGCTGTGCCAATACGAAACTCATCCACAGCAACAGGTTTTACAGGCTGACCATCAGCACTGACCACAGTCATTTTCAAGTTAGGAATACGGACATCGTAGAAAGACATCGCAGATGCATTCACAAAACGTAGGCGAATTTTTTCATTCGGTTTAAACATTCCTGTCCAATTTTGTTCAGGTGTTTTGCCATTAATGAGGAAGGTATAACCTGTAACATCCGACATGTCGGTTTTTAGCATACGCATCTGATTCCACATTTTGCGGTCAGACCATGTCGCTTTTATGCCATCACGTTTAACCTGCTTCCAAACATCACCCAAGGTTTCACGCTGATCTTGATAATATTCAGCTGAAATTTTAAGATCTTTCTGAATTTGATCACTGGTTTTTTCATGAAAATCTGACAACATCACCACATAGTCACGTTCAGCTTTTTCATGTGCTGCCAATGGTGTTTTACCTTTTGGATAAATCACAAAAGAACCATATAAGCCGTCCTGTTCCTGTCCTTTAGAATGAGCGTGATACCAATAAGTCCCGCTTTGGCGAATCTTGAATTTATAAACATACTCGCTTTGAGGCTTAATACCGTTAAAACCATTAAATCCCGGTACACCATCCATAATGCCCGGCAACAACAGTCCGTGCCAATGAATAGAAGAATCTTGGTTTTTTAAATTATTTTTCACGCGAATGATGGCTTCATCACCCTCTTCAAACTCAAGCAAAGGCGCAGGAAATTGACCATTTACGGTAATGCGCTTTACAGGCTTTCCAGTTGGGCTGACCACTGCTTCATCAATAACAAGCTGATATTCACGCACTTCGGCAAAAACCAAAGGCGACGATGCAAAACAAATACCTGCTAATAGGTACGAACTAATTTTATGAGACATAACTTAACCTTAATTTTTGAAAAATAAATAAATTTTAAAAAAATTGGTTAAGCTTTAGGGGGACGTGAAATTTCTTGCCAATACCCATTTAGATATTGGTTGGGGTAATAAAAATTAGGCTGATCTATAGAATAGAAGGTATCTAGGGGATCTAGCGAGCTTTGCAAAGAATGAAGACATGAGATCTGTGTCTGGCAGGATAAGCTAGAACATTCCTGACACTTTTTGTGATCTATATTCTGATTAAGAGCTAAATGATTATGGCAATCGGTATTCGTCTGTACTTCGTGATTAATACCATGTTGAGTGACTTGCTGTGCTTGATCTAAACAATGATCTTGGCTCATTTCAGTTTGCATATTGATATGCATTATCTTTACTGATGCAACAGACACACTACTCCATCCTATGGCAAAAACCATAAGAAAACAAAACCAAAGTTTTTTGGAGAGATGAGTCAACACGAATGCTATCTAGGAATAGAATTTAATCCAAAATATCTTAACGGAATTTTCAAATATTTACAACTCAATATAATTTAGTAGTTTCTCTAAAATTAACATAATACACGTTATCCGAAATAAATAAAATATTTGTTTTAAATCAACATCTTGCAAAATTTAAAAAAGCCCATTCACCCTCGAATGGGCTTTTTATGTGAATAATTATGTTCCACATTTTTCTGGGTTTACGAGCCTAAATTCTTACGATACTGAATGAAACCTGTATTGTCTGCCGACTGATCATATAAGATTTTTGCTAGCTAGATAGTTGGTTTCATGCAGAATCTCCTGCCTATATTTTAAGAGAAAACTTTACTTTTAGATCCTATTATTTTTAGGGAGGATTACCTAGGATAGTCGAAATTATGATATAATTTAATTACTATCATACTCTTATATTTTATTTTAAAAATGAAAATAGGTAATTTTAAAGATAAGTTTGATTCAATATCTAATAAATCTGAAGTATCAATATTATTAGCAAATGGCTTTTCTCAAGCATGGAGTCATGAAATTTTTAATTATAAGTCTTTATTTGATAAAGCTGATTTTGGTACCAGAGATCTCGAAATTCGTCAGTTATTTACGGAATTCGATACCTATGATTTTGAAAAGATCATGAGAATATTAGAGTCAGCACAAAAGATATGTGAATTATATGATGTAGATAAAAATAAAATTATTGAAATACAAAGTGATCAAGAACAGTTGAAAAATTCTCTAGTTAAAGTTATTTCTGATACTCATCCCTTAACATCCAATTTTGTATCAACAAGCCAGTATGAAAAAGCAAGGCCATTCATTAAACAATTTTCTCAAGTGTTTACATTAAATTATGACTTATTGCTTTATTGGGTCATTAATAAAAAAGAAATATCTCCTACAGGATATTTTAGTAAGGACGGTTTTAGATACAATAGTTGGGAAAATACTAGCGATCAAAATGTTTTCTATCTACATGGAGGACTGCATTTATATGATAGTAAAGTGACTATTAACAAACATACATTTAAAGATCACTTAGGTAAGAGTATTGTTGATCATGTAAAAGAAAATCTAGCTGTTGGAAAATTTCCATTATTTGTATCAGAACCTAATTACGAAGCTAAACTTAGTAGAATTCAGCATAATCCATATTTGAACTCATGTTATAAAAAATTAAAAAAAATAAAAGGTTCTTTGTTTATTCATGGGCATTCAATGGCTGAAAATGATCAACATATTTTCGATCAAATTAATAAGAGTGAAGTTGAAAATATTTATATCAGTATATTTGGTGATCAATACTCAGACTCTAATAAAACAACAATTGCTAATGCCCACCGATTTATAGACACTAAAAAAATAAACATTGAATTTTATAAAGCTGAGTCTGCTCCTATTTGGGCTTAAAGAATAGTCACTGATTTTATACGCACATATTAGTCCAAATTATAGAGAATGATTAATTAATTATTTGTAAATATCGATAAACAGCTTGCCGGCTGATACCAAATGCTTTTGCCAGAGCAACTTTGGAGGAATACAGTCCTTCTTTCCAGGCTTGTCGTAAAGCCTCAGCCTGCTCAGTGTTCAATTTATGGACACGACCTTTATATTTCCCTTGAGCCGCTGCAAGCTTAATCCCCTCTTTTTGGCGTTCCAAGATAATTTCCCGCTCGAATTGAGCAAAAGCGCCCATAAGCTGCAACATCAGGTTATCCATCGGAGTGGCCTGGGCCGTGAAAGTAATATTTTCTTTGACAAACTGGATGGCGACTCCCTTCTTTATGAGCTGATCAACTTCAGTAACTAAATCTTTCAGACTTCGAGCGAAACGATCCATAGAGTGCACGACGATCATGTCTCCTTCACGAACATAGCTGAGCATTTCCTGAAATTTCGGACGGGCAGTATTTTTTCCAGAGGCCTTATCGATAAAAACCCTGTCGACTTCGACTCCTTCAAGTTGTCGTCCAATATTCTGGTCAACAGAGCTGACTCTGACATATCCCACCTTATGACCTTTCATCATGCCTTCTACCAAATGCTTATTTCTGCTTATTGTAAATAATGAATATTATATTTCAAAGTTACATGTAACGTATGGACAAAATTTATTTAAATGAGACATAAACTTCAGGGCGTTGTCTGTGTTATTTTAGGGTATACTTTAAAGTTACACAAAACATCTATATGAAGACTAAAGTCCAAATTAGTGTTTATGTTGGTTCAATGTATTACATTTCGTATTTTCTATTTGTAACGTAATTTCAGTAATATTATGATTATGTTTTAGAACTTCTAAGGCATTTTGATAGAGTTGATCTGTATTGCTATTCGGAGCAACCAAATGAGCAGTTAAATGAATATTTCTTGAGGATATAGCCCAGACTTTCAACTGATGAATCCCTTCAACGCCCTCTAGCTTCAATAAATCATTTCTTAACGACTCAATATCAATCTCATCAGGAACTCCTTCAAGCAGAATATGAATACTTTGTTTTAATAAAATCCAAGTTCGAGGTAAGACCCAGAAGCCAATTAACACAGCGATTACGGTATCAACCCACATCCACTGGGTAAAATAAATAACTATTCCTCCGATAATCACGCCTATCGATCCTAGAGCATCACTAAGAACTTCTAAATATGCACCTTTTATATTTAGACTTCCTTCAGCACTAGCAGAAAGGATTTTCATTGAAATCAAATTTATGACCAAACCAATGACCGCGACAATCATCATTCCAACACTTTGAATTTCAGCAGGATTCGTAAAACGTTGATAAGCTTCATATACAATATATATTGCTACCACAAAAAGCATCACCGCATTAAACAGAGCCGCTAAAATTTCAAATCGCTGATAGCCAAAAGTTCTTTTATCATCTGCGGCTTTTTTACCAATTTTGATAGCGGCAAGAGCAATAGCTAAAGCGGCTACATCAGTAAACATATGAGCTGCATCAGATAACAAAGCCAAACTTTGGGTAATAAAAGCAGCGACAACTTCTACTATTAAAAAAGTAGTCGTTAAACCTAAGGCAACCATTAACTTCTTACTATTTTCTTCAGTAACAACCGCATGGCTATGATCATGATGTTCTGACATAAAATATTTTCCTTATTCTATTTATGATGAGCAGAGATATTGGATAACAGCCAATATCTCTGCTGTAAATCGACTAATCTATTGGATTAAGAAACTTTCTTTTCATTTATCCAACGATAAAGCACGGGTAACAGCACCAAAGTTAGTAATGTTGAAGAGATAATCCCGCCAATCACTACGGTTGCCAGTGGCCGTTGAACCTCAGCCCCTGTTCCGGTTGCCAGCGCCATTGGTACAAAACCCAGTGAAGCCACACAAGCTGTCATCAACACTGGTCTTAAGCGCAAAATAGCCCCTTGCCACACGGCTTTATGCACTGGATATTTGTCCCTTAATTCCTTAATAAAGGTCAGCATTACCAGTCCATTGAGGACTGCAACACCAGATAAGGCAATAAAGCCAATTCCAGCTGACATCGATAATGGAATATCCCTTAGCCAAAGGAACAGCACACCACCGGTCAAGGCAAAGGGTACCCCGGTAAAGACCAATAGACTTTCTTTGACATTGTGAAAGACCGCCATCAGTAAAATAAAGATAGTGATTAAAGCCAGTGGAATCACGATTTGCATCCGTGCTTTGGCTGAAGCCAAATTTTCAAACTGACCGCCATATTCTATCCAATAACCACTTGGCAAAGTGTATGCTTTGAGCTGTGTCTGTACATCAGAAACAAAAGACCCTAAATCACGCCCTTCAACATTCGTTGTAACCACAACTCGGCGTTTACCATTTTCTCGACTGACTTGGTTGATTCCTTCAATGGTCGAGACTTGCGCGACATCCGACAATAAAATACTGCCACCATTTGGAAGCTGAATAGGTAACTGGGAAACAGATGCGACACTACGGTCTTGCTCTCCAAGACGGATAACAAAATCAAAACGACGATCGCCTTCTAAAATCTCTCCCACGCTTTGTCCACCAATACTTGCAGCCACCACATCCTGAATAGATTTCACACTCAAGCCATACTGGGCAGCTAAAGCTTTATCAATCTCTACATTGAGTAAAGGCAGACCCGAAGTTTGTTCAACTTTCACCGCACTGCTACCTGCGACTTGCTGAATGATTTTCGCGATTTTTGCAGCCTCAGTATTCAAAACCTGCATGTCATCACCAAAAACCTTCACCCCCACATCACTGCGTATACCTGAAATCAGTTCATTAAAACGTAACTCAATAGGCTGAGAAAACTCACTGTTATTGCCGGGAATTGTCGCAAGATAAGCTTCCATTCGGGTTCGAAGTGCATCTAGGCTTTCTTTTGAATCTGGCCATTCCTCACGTGGTTTCAGCATGATATAACCATCGGAAATATTCGGTGGCATCACATCTGTCGCCACTTCAGCAGTCCCGGTACGGGCAAATATAGCTTTAATTTCGGGAAAGTTTTTCAGTAAAAGCTTTTCGGTATTTTCCTGAATACGTAAAGACTCTTCCAAGCCTGTGCTTGGAGAACGTAATTGCTGTACCGCAAAATCACCTTCACTCAGCTGGGGTGCAAACTCACTGCCAATCTTCGTGCTGAGCAGACCCGTAATGACCAGGAGACAAATGGCAAAAGTTAAAACCACCGCTTTGTAATGATAGGCTCCATCCAATATCTGTTGATATCGGGTTTTGAGCCAGATCATCCAACGGCTTTCCGTTTCTTTGATCTCCCCTTTAACCCATAAAGCAACTGCAGCGGGCACAAAGGTGATCGATAAAATAATAGCTGCCACCAGTGCGAGAACAACGGTTAAAGCCATCGGATGAAATAGTTTTGCTTCTACACCACTTAAAGCAAAAATCGGCAAATACACCACCAAAATAATAAGCTGACCAAAAATAAGAGGACGACGTGCTTGGCGGGCAGCCAGAAAAACTTCCTTAAAGCGTTCACTTTGTGTGAGAGGTCGTTTTAACAGTTGCTGTGTATGGGCTAAACGCCGGATACAGTTTTCGACAATCACCACAGCACCATCGACAATGATGCCGAAATCGAGTGCACCTAAACTCATCAGATTGGCACTGATATTTTTCTGTGCCATCCCGGTTAAGGTAAACAGCATAGAGAGTGGAATGACACAGGCAGTAATCAAGGCAGCACGGATATTCCCTAAAAACAGGAACAGAATGATGATGACCAGGATTGCTCCCTCTACCAAGTTTTTCTGAACGGTTTTAATCGCCTTCTCAACCAAGGTAGTACGGTCGTACACCGTTTCAATCACTACCCCTTTAGGCAAACTATTCTGAATATCTTGAAGCTTGGCATCCACAGCTTTAGAAACAGTCCGGCTATTTCCACCCATCGCCATCATGGCAATCCCTAAAACGGTTTCTTTGCCGTTATAGGTTGCCCCACCGGTTCTTAAATCATGCCCAATAGAGACTTGCGCAATATCACCAACCCGAATTGGGCTGCCATTTGGGCTACCCAGCATGGTGTTCTCAATATCAGAAAGCCCATTGAATGTACCCGGTACACGTACCGTCAGTTGCTGACCATTGTCTTCAATATAACCTGCACCTCGGTTCTCATTATTTTGCGCTAAAGCCTGTTGCAGTTGTTCTAATGAGATATTCAGTTGCTGCATCCGGTTTAAATCGGGAGAGACCACATAGGTTTTTTCAAAACCACCAATACTGTTGACCTCTGCAACTCCCTTAACACGTTGCAGTTGAGGACGCACAATCCAGTCCTGAATCTCACGCAAATCCATCGGCGTGTATGCAGTTCCATCCGGCTTTTTCGCATTCGGATCTGCCTTCAGTACCCATTGATAAATCTCACCGAGACCCGTAGAAACGGGGGACATCATCGGTGTGATTTGTGCAGGCAACTCAGATTGCGCCTCCTGTACCCGTTGGTTAATCTGCTGACGGGCCCAATAAATATCAGTCCCATCTTTAAAGACAATGGTGACTTGAGAGAGTCCATAACGGGATATGGAACGGGTAAGCTCCAGATTCGGAATGCCAGCCATGGCATTTTCAATGGGATAGGTAATCCGCTGTTCGACTTCAAGCGCAGTATAACCCTTGGCTTGAGTATTAATCTGGACTTGGGTATTGGTAATATCGGGTACAGCATCAATCGGGAGTTTCTGATAGCTATACACCCCGACCGCAATCCAGGTACAGACAAAGAGCAACACCCAAATCGCATTTTGTATGGAAAACTGAATGATTCGTTCGAATAAACCTTCTGGTTTTGGCAGATCAGAATTAATGCTCATGGCCTGCCTCGTCTTTTTCTAATTCAGATTTGAGCAAGAAACTGCCTTGAGCGATATACTTCTGCCCTTCAGTCAGCCCAGAAATCACTTCAAGCCATTGTCCATCACTTGAAGCCTGCCCCAATTGCACTTTCTGTGCTTTTAAGTGGACTTGACCTTTTTGTTCTGAATCTACGATGAAAATACTGTCTTCACCTTCAATACTTTGCAGCGCAGACTTTTGAATCCGAAGGGCTGATTTTGCTGTAGCTTCCGGAATCAACACTCTCACTAACACATTAGAACGCAACTCAGTAGCTTGCGCATCGAGTTTTGCGCGCACCACCAGACGCCCTGTTTGTACATCTGCCTGAGAGGTTAAGCTTTGTACAGTAGCTTTATAGATTTGATCTGAATCATTCACTTTAAAGTCAATTTTTTGCCCGGCTTGCAGTTGACCTGAGAATTGATTCGGCAAATTAAACTCAAGCCATAAATCTTTCAGCTGTTCAATGACAAAGAGCTGATTAGCCAGTTGCACATTTTCACCGACCACAATATCTTTTTGACTGATCACCCCAGAGATCGGTGCTTTAATCAGAAAACGCCCATTGTTATTGCCACTTGCACCTAATGCATTTAAACGTGCTTGTGAGGACTGGACAGTAATCTGCGCTTGACGGTAGGCATTTTCGGCACGCTGGTAATCCTGTTTGGCAGAAATCCCCTGTGACCAGAGTTGCTGTTCGCGCTGGTAATCTTTACGGGCCAAATCCAGATTCACCTGTGCCATACGCAGATTTGCCTGTTGGTCGATCAGTTCAGGCACGATTAGTACAGCCAGCGTTTGTCCTTTTTGCACGCTCTGTCCTAAAGCCACATTGACCTGCTCGACATGACCACTAAAATTAGGCGATATATGCGCTTGTTGATCGGTATTCACCACCAATTTACCTGGCAGGGTTGTCAGCTTTTCAACCAATCCTGTGGATGCAACAGCAACTTTTAAACCTTGTTCAACCATTTGTTGGCTGGTCAGTTGTATTTCGCCTTCTTCAGCATGTCCTTCTTCAGAACTATCTTCATCAGAATGTTCGGCATTTCCCTCATCATGACCATGCCCCTCAGATTCAGTTTTTTTTGAACTTAACCAAATAACCAGACTGACCAAGACCGTAATCAGAATCAAAATTGCAATCATGAGAGACTGGGATATTTTTCCGTTTTGCTTGGCGTTCATTTTATCGTGCTCCCCCATTGATTAAATTTTGCGATGCTTCGACTGCCTTTTTATTCAGTTGTGTATAGGCATCCGAACGGCTAATTTCTTCATAACTTGTGCCAATACTGAGTGCCTCAGCTGCGAGGGCAGTTTGCCAAGCTTGACGTAGAATTTGTAATTGACCCAATCGAAGATTCTGCAGTTGGGTGGTTGCTTGCTGAACGTCGGTAATGGACAGTTTCCCTGCCTGAAACCCTTGTAAAGTACGGCTCTGAACTTTGGTCGCCAAAGTAACTTGTGCTGTTGTGGCATCGAACTGGCTACGTAAACCTTTGAGCTGATGCATGCTGTTGGCAATATCGAGTATTTGTTGCTTCAGCTCACGCTGCTGCTGTTGGTTCAGCAATATTTGCTGTTGCTGGACCATCGGGATCGCATATTGCTGGCGGTTGAAAATATTCAGTGGAATAGCCACGCCGATTGCCAAAGTCGTATCGTTGCTTTCATTAGGGGTTTTGCTACGTTTCATGCCTACATTTAAAGTCGGATTGGGACGTGCCTGAATTCTTAAATTTTCAATTTGATGATCCGATTGCTGAATGTTCAAGGCATAGAATTTTTCTAGCCACCCTTCAGCAATATACCGTTGCACAGTTTGGAGACTTTGCTCTGGCCAAGGGATAGCGGTTTTATTCAATTGAAGATGTGAAGATGTTTCTCCCCCCCACAAATTAGACAGCTGACGACCGGCAGCTTGTTTATTCAGCATCGCTTGCTCATAAAGTCGTTGGATTTCTAGCGCTTCAATTTGGGCACGCTCAAAATCAACCAGGGCAATACTGCCTGCCTGATAGCGTTTCTGGGCACTGTCCAGATTGGCTTTACTTGTTTTTAACAGTACTGAATAAACAGACTGCTCAACCTCAGCAAGTGCAAATTGCGACCATGCAAATTTAACAATCAGTTGGCTTTGTGCCTTCCATAATTGCTGTTGCAATTGGATTTGTTGATTCGAGGTATTGGCAATCACCCGGTTCAGCTTACGCTGACCAAATAGATCTAGAGGTTGACTAACGCCAACATTGAATTCCTGTTCTTGACCTGAGCCAAAGCCAGACTGTTCTAAACTTATACTTGGATTCTGCCATAACCGACTTTGCTGAATATTCAATTCAGATATTTGCTGAACTTGTTGCCACAGCTTGTCTTGAGTCTGGTAACTTTGTACTTTTGCTAAAGCGGATTCAAAGCTGGTAACGTTTTCAGCATAGCTATATTGCATAGCCGCTGCACATATACAAGCAACCAAGCTATGACGCAAGAGTATAATTGATTGTGAAGACATGATTTTTCCCACTTATTTAAATAATAAAAGTGGTGGGAATGTTTTAGGCTACCCCACCATGAGCGGGGAAAATTTGGGAGGTGGGCTTTGTTGAAACAGGTCAGGAGCCTGATAGCTGTTTTTCCAATGAAATTGTGGATTCACTTTAACTTCAGAGCTTGGATGAAACACATCTACTTTTTCATTTTGTACAATCAAATGCGTCATCGATGGTAGATGATCTTGATGATCTTCACCGATTTCTAAATCGCTACTGAATGTTTTTATGTTTTCTGACTGTCCATTATGATCGTGTTGACGACTATCGCTGGCACACAAGGTATTTTGGTGATGACCAAAATGATAACTCTGCTGTGATTGAGGCTGTTGTTCATGGACACAAAAGGCCGCCGCCACATTCCAAAAGCTTTGGAACATGAACAATCCAACCAAGACTGTAATCCATGTAGTAGAACGCATCATCATAACAATCGAAAAATTTGTACCAAGTATAAGGCTTAGAGCCACTCCAAGGTCAAGCTTAATAAATTAAATTAAACATTCAATGAACACTGAATAGCCGGCACTTTTGCAAATTTACCTTGTCTCTATAAGCTCACATCAATTTCAGGTAAGAATAACAATAGATTGAACCGTACCGGGTTTGTCGGAGAGTCAATATTCTGAGAGACTACCCCGATGACAAAATTAAAATATACCCCTGAAATCAGAGGGTAATCCTCCCATAAATAACCGAAGTTAAAAGTAGAGGTTAAGCAGCCATTAGAGGTGGCTTTCCTTTGTTAGCTTGATGTGGTCTTTCATGGTTGTAATGCCACAACCAGTTTGTTGCATAATCTTGTACTTCATCCAAAGTATCAAATAAATGCTTGCTCAGCCAACTATAACGTATGGTCCGATTATAGCGTTCAATATACG